>JAKISI010000049.1 GCA_021648685.1 Candidatus Polarisedimenticolaceae bacterium | reverse complement strand
ACGCATATCTCTACGGGATTGCTGATAAATTTTAATGCATCCAGGTTGGTCAATGGAATTAAACGTTACAAACGATAACTCTGTGTTCTCAGTGGTCTCTGTGTCTATGAAAAATAGCTGTATCCCCCACTCAATATGGCATAGCCCCATCAAAATCTATCTGGCGATCAAAACCAGTTACCGGGGCACGGAACTCTGAACGCGGCTGAAAAGTTTGCCCAGGTGCTATAAATTTACGCGGTTTTTCAAAGGTGCGCCGCTCTCTGTTGAACGCCCTGTCGGTTCCATCCTGATCAAAGCCTTTTGCTGGGGAATCAAAGCCTGAACGCTGCTTGAAAGTGCGGTCAGGTGCAGCAAATCCGCGTTGTTTTTCAAAAGTGCGGTTTGGTGCAGCAAATCCACGTCGTTTTTCAAACGTACGTTGCTCCCTGTTGAATGCCCGGCTATTGGCAGCCCCATCTTTGCCGCCCTCTTTGGATAGTGCGGCTGCACCACCACAACCCCTGGCCTTTACTGATTTATTGCCGGCAAACGCTGAGCCATCAAAATTACCATCGCCATTTGAATCAAAATCCAAAAGGTTGATTACTCCATCATTATCATCATCATGATCCCAACGCCCCATCCAGTAGTTCACCTCACGGCCATCATCCCAAAAATCACCATCCGTATTTGCCAGGTACGGGTCTGTACCGTATATATTGATCTCATCCTCATCCGTCAGGCCATCTCGATCACAGTCACTTCCCGGCTCACTGGTGCAGAAGGAGTCTGCCTGCTCAGAGAGCACCAGATAGCCAATCTCTTCTACCGAGGCTGAGGCGGACTCGCCGGGCTGTGATCGCTCTTGATCAATCAGCACCTCAATGCTTTCTTTATCCTTCTCTCTCCAGCGCAGATTGACAGCATCACTACCCTCTGCTGTCTGCAGGTCTGCAACAAACAGCAGCGACGGAGCATAGCTGCTGATAAATTCAATATTCTGAAACTGCTGAACCTCAGCATTGCCCCTGCAGCTGACCTCAAAGCTTATCCCATCCTGCCTGCCTATCGAGGCTTCCCAGGCAATATAGGAGATCGTCTCTGTGGCATGGCCTGCTGCACTGCCCGCCTGCTCCTGAAGCAGATATTGAAAGCCCTCTTCGTCAATCTCTCTGATGCGACCTGTTACCGCATCCTCCTCGTTGTAGCTGACCACACTCGATAGGATCACAGGCGGAACAGCTTTGGGTCGGACAAACAGCACCGTCTCAAAGGCATCTGTATTGCTGGCTTCAAACTGGCCGGCTTCAATCCGTGTCCCATCCTTCAGGACATGATTGCCTCGTTCCATAACGATGTAATTCACCTGCTCATCCGCATGCTCGCCATCCAGGTACTCCCACTCCTGAATCTTGAGCTCAAAGCCCCGCGTGGTTACATTGCGAATCCTTACAACCGCAGGATCCACCTCATTCTGGCTGGCGGGCTTGGCAACAATTATGGGATCTGCAAAGAACCGATCCAGCGTTACCGGCTTCCATGAGTGGCCTACACTCACCTCACCCATGGCGATATCGGTCAACTTAAAGACACTGGATGCGAAGGTAACCGATATGGAGTGACTGGCGGCAATATTCTCAAACCGGAAGCTATCCATAATGCCTTTTGCTTCATCATCCACGATGACATTGGCAATGTGATAGCCCGCATCCGCAACAACGCTGTAGTCCTGCGCCGCCCCTTCATTCACTACCGTCTCGCCCTGTGGGGTAATGCTGCCATTTGGCCCGGCCGTGGCGGTAATGGTGTAGGTGACAGGCGGAATCAGATCAAACTGCGCCGTAACGGTAACCGCTTGATCCAGAGTGACCACGCAGCTTGCTGTGCCACTGCACTCGCCGCCAGACCAGCCCGCAAAGAGTGAGTCACTCCCCGCTACGACGGTCAACGTGACCTCGGTTCCATGGCTGTAGCTGCTGCTACAGTCTGCACCACAGTCAATACCCTGCGCCTGCACCGAACCACTACCCAGCCCCGTCTTTTTTACCGTCAGGAGATGCATATTGACTGCAAAGGTGGCGGATATTTCATGGTTCCTGTCCAGGTCTACAAATTGATAGCTCGCTTCAGCACCTACAGATTCGCCGTTTACCGTAACATCGGCAATGTAATACCCCGCAGCCGCAACAATGCTGTAGTTCTGCGCTGCCCCTTCATTCACTACCGTCTCGCCCCGTGGGGTAATGCTGCCATTTGGCCCGGCCGTGGCGGTAATAGTATAGGTTGGAATCAGATCAAACTGCGCCGTAACCGTAACCGCCTGATCCAGGGTGACCACGCAGCTGGCTGTGCCACTGCACCCGCCGCCAGACCAGCTAGCAAAGAACGAATCACTCTCCGCTACGGCGGTCAGTGTCACTTCGGCTCCATGGCTGTAACTGCTGCTACAGTCTGCACCACAGTCAATACCCTGCGCCTGCACCGAACCACTCCCCAGCCCCGTCTTTTTTACCGTCAGGCGATGCATATTGACTGCAAAGGTGGCGGATATTTCATGGTTCCTGTCCAGGTCTACAAACTGATAGCTCGCTTCAGCACCTACTGATTCGCCGTTTACCGTAACATCCGCAATGTGATAGCCCGCATCCGCAACAATGCTGTAGTCCTGCGTTGCCCCTTCATTCACTACCGTCTCGCCCGGTGGTGTGATGCGGCCATTTGACCCGGCCGTGGCGGTAATGGTGTAGGTGACCGGCAGAGCCGCATCAAACTGTGCCGTAACGGTAACCGCCTGATCCAGGGTGACCACACAGCTGGCTGTGCCACTGCACCCGCCACCAGACCAGCCAGCAAAGAACGAGTCACTCTCCGCTACAGCGGTCAGTGTCACCTCGGTTCCATGGCTGTAGCTGCTGCTACAGGCTGCACCACAGTCAATATCCTGCGCCTGTGACTGCACCAGACCACTGCCCTGGCCGGATTTTTCTACCGTCAAGGTCTGTGGCAGCATCTCTACTGACCACAAGATCAGATAACCCACGTCCTGAGTAGAAGATGCTGGAGGAACCAGCGCATTGCCACTCATTAGGCTCGTCATGGTGCTGTTGGACTGCTCCTGGTCAAGCAGCAGGCTGACCTCTGTGGCGCTCTTGTCGCTCCAGCGCAGATTGATGGTGCCACTACCATTGGCTGTCTGTAGATCCGCAATCAACAACGGCGGACTCTGGTAGCTGCCACTGAACCCGAGCACCCTGGGTTGCTGCGTCAGTACGCCATTGACCCTGCCAACCTCAAAGCTGATGCCACTCTGTGTACCCTGTGATGGCTCCCAGGCGATAAAGGAGACGCGCTCAGTCGCATGCACCTGGCCGTTTAACCCCTGCTCCTGCAACATGTAACCAAAGTCGGCAGTATCTACGTTGCCCATTCGGCCAGTAACCGCCATCGCTTCGTTATAGGTGACAATGCTGGACATCACAACAGGGGGAGCCGTGAATGATTGGGCAAAGCTGATGGCTTCAAAGCTGGAGGTTGCATTCGTATCAAACCAGCCCGCCTCGACCCGTGTGCCATCCTCCAGCGTATAGTTGCCGCTCTCCAGCACCAGATACCCAACCTGCTCTTCAGCATGGGCTGCACTGTTGTCTAGCAGAGCTAAAAGATACTCCCACTCCTGTATACGCACCTCAAAGCCTTGCGCATCGACATTGCGCACCCGAACCACAGCAGGTGAGCTGTCATTCAGGCTGGCAGGCTTGATCACGACCACAGGGTCGGTAAAGGTTTTACTGAATTCAACCCGCTTCCACTGATCATCCACGCTCACCTCGCCCATCTCAATGGAAGAGAGCAGCAGGGTATCGCTTATTGCCGTAAATTCGGCTGTGATGGTGTGATCCGCGCCTATATCTTCAAAGCTGTAGCTGCCCACTGCTCCCACAGAACCATCATTCACCAGCACGTCAGATATGGTGTAACCCGTATCCGCTGTGATCGTAAAGGTCATGCTGGCACCCGCATCATAAGTCGCTATGCCATCTGGGCTTATTGCGCCATTAATGCCGGCGCTGGCGGTTATGGAGTAGGGATCGGCAAAGGCTGTCACCATAAAGTCAAAGGTTGCGGTTACGGTGACCGCCTGGCTCATAGTGACAGCGCATGCTGCTGTACCCGAGCAGCCTCCACCAGACCAGCCAACAAAGACAGCATCGTCATTTGGCAACGCAGATAAGGTAACCACTGTACCTTCTGCATACTCTGCAACACAGGTTGTGCCGCAATTTATCCCGGAGGCCTGTACCACGCCAGTTGCCCCGGTGCTTTCGTTTTTAGAAATTGTTAACCGATATTGCTGAGGATTGGCGCTGCCACTCAATGCCAGCTCCATCTCTGACAGATAGAGATCATCAGAGACGACAGAGAGCGATGCACTCTTGCTGCCTGCCGTAAGCGGCTGGAACTGCACATCTATCGTGCAACCCGCCGCTGGTGTCAGGGTTCTCTCTGCACAATCGTTGGCGATAATAGAGAACCCGGAGGCATCAGCACCCGTTAGCGTAATCGCTCCCACCGCAAGATCCCCACTGCCATCGTTAGAGAGCGCAAAGCTCTGACTTACCGGCGCATCATTGACTGCAAGCGTGCCAAAATCATGTGATGGGGGTGAGGCTGCAATGTTGCCATAGACGTTATCAATGCCGTATGTCTCTACCGTTCCCGAGTTCAGGGAGGCGACAAACAGCCGACTGGTGCCAGGTGCAAATGCAATGCCCAGCGGATTGCGCAGCAGGCGGTTGCTGTCATAAAGTTTGCCCAGATAGTTTCCATGCGTGCTGTATACGGTCACGACATTTTGGTAACCATCCGTGACATAGATCCGGTCAAGGGTATCGACGGCAATGCCATAGGGCCGGATAAAGGCAACCGTTTCACCCTGCTCGTTGGTGCCCGTGGTAATGAAGCTGCGCAGAAATGCGCCATTAAGATCGAACACCTGCACCCGGGCCGAGGTGCTCAGTGCAACCAGGTCTGGAATCAGTATCTCACTGGTAACCTCATTAATGGCAATGGAGGTGGGGGTCTGAAACTGGCCGTTACCCGTCCCCCTGCTGCCAAAAGAGGATTTGAAGCTGCGGTCAGCATTATAGATCTTGACCCTGTGCTCACGCCCATCGACCACATAGATCGAGCCTGCGCTGTCCACAGCAACTCCGACCGGTTTCAGAAACTCACCATCACCCGCTCCCAGCTTGCCGACAAGTGAAAGATCCGGGCCGTAGACCTCAACATTGCCTTTTCCAACATTAGCGATATATATCTCTCCTGCAGCGCCCACAGCTACCGCCACAGGCTCATCAAGCCCATAGAGAGAGCGCTGATACCCCCCGGACTTATTAAACAGGTGCATCTGATTCAGGTTGGACTCTACAACGTAGATCGTCTCATCATCCCCAACCGCCACCCCGGATGGCAGCTTCAGATGATCCGTAACAGGGGGTAATGTTTCAAAGGTTGGCAGTGCCGCAGAGGAGGGGTTAGGGAGAAACAGCAATAAAAGGATAAGTAACAGCAGGAACTGCGCCATCACAACATGCATGCTGCGACCTGCCATTCGACTCACAATGGCCACCCTGGACGACCTTGCCAAGCCAACCCGCTCTTTACCTCTTTCGCCTTCTGTTTTTGCCATCATAATATGAAACCCCACCCGCCCCGCATGCTGTCAGTCTGCCAATAAAGTATCACATCCACTCGATCTGGCCACATGGCTCAGCTATCTTCCCCGATCAAAGAGCACACCCAATATGTGCCTTAGGGTCTGTCAATAAATAACCTGATCATCCAGCTCGCCTATCCTTCCCTCTTCGGCGTTGCAAAAAGGGTTACATATAAAGAGTATGCGCCCCTTTTTGCGCCTTGAAGAGGAAACGACATTCAGCGCCATATCATCAGGTTATTTTTTGACTGGCCCTTACGCTACGGCACGCCTATAGACCCCATTACGCTTAGCGGCTCAACCCCTGGCAGCTTTAACCCTGACAGGAGGCAGATGTTGGAATCAATATGCCAAAATCCGGATGTTTTTCAGTACTTTATTTCCCTATGCCGAGGCGCATTCTGGCTGACCTGATGGCTACAGACAGTAAAAAAGAATGACCGGCCAGCCTGCAAACCGCCCTGATCCCATATAACATATGGGTTTTTAAGGTCTTCATCGGCATCAGGCTAACCACGGGGTCTTATTGATTTCCCACTACAGGCCGGCTGACACAGATGCCCATCAAAAGGCGTTCCGCATTACAGCAATCGCCGAGCTGCATTCCTGTAACTCAGGAACTGAATTCTGCATCGTCCCAAAACAGGCCAATCACCAGCAATATCAATATCCTTTCTGGCGACAGAAGCTAACGCACCAGCGCCTCACCCACACCACGCGGGTCGCTGGCTGCTGAGACGCTCCCTTTGTCCTTATCCCAGTAAACCCCCTGCATGTTTCCGTAGCTGCGCTTTAGTGGCTTAAGTTGATGGCCCAGGCGGGTGAGCGCTGTTATCTCAGCTGCGGTCAAGGCCCCTGGCTCAAACTGCACCTCATCGGGCAGGTATTGGTGATGAAAGCGTGCTGCAGTGACCCATGCATCAGGCTCACCGCCAGCCTGAAGCGCCAATATGCCATGCAGCAACATGGTTATGATCCGGCTGCCACCCGGCGTCCCCAAAATAGCAACACCATCTGCTGATTCAACAAAGGTCGGGGTCATGCTCGAGAGCATACGCTTACCCGGCGCTATGGCATTAGCCTCTCCACCAATCAGGCCATAGACATTTGACACACCGGGGCGGGCAGAAAAGTCATCCATCTCATCATTAAGAAGAACCCCGGTACCTGGCGGGACAAAGCCCGACCCAAAGGGGTAGTTGATGCTCAATGTTGCAGCAACCCGGTTGCCCTCCCTGTCCAGGATCGAGAAGTGGGTTGTGTCCCTCCCCTCACTTGTCAGGGGCTTTGTACCCGGCGCTTTACTCGGGGTAGCGCGGTCAAGTCTGATATCTCTGACTAACCCCGCTGCATAGAGCGGATGAATCAACTGCTCGATCGGCATCGCCACAAAATCGGGGTCACCCAGGTATTCAGCCCGATCACGATAGGCCCGGCGCATTACCTCAATCAGCAGGTGTTTGCGTGTTACTTCAGGATAGGCATCCAGGTCAAAACGGGAGAGCATATTCAGCATTGCCAGCAATACCACGCCACCCGATGAGGGCGGTGCGGCGCTGGTAATGGTCATTCCACGATACTTGCCTCGCACTGGGGCTCGTTCAACAGGCTGGTACTTTGCCAGATCCTCAAGCGTCCAAATGCCGCCATTGGCACGCACCCCTGCTACCAACTGCTGCGCCACCCGGCCTTTGTAAAAGCCATCCCGCCCCTGCTCAACCATCAGCTCCAAGGTTTTAGCCAGCTCAGGTTGACGCAGGTTATGCCCTGCCTGTGGAAGATCCCCATCCACCAGAAACAGCGATGCCGCAGAGGGCGACTGACGCAATGCATCCAGTCGCCACCGCGCCATACGTCGATAATGGTCATCCACCAGAAACCCCTCACGAGCCAGCCGAATAGCCGCTGCAAAGGTCTGTTTCAAAGGGAGTCGGCCATATTTTTCAGCCAGGTGAACCAAGGCCGCAGGCTGCCCCGGAATACCGGCCGCCAGTGCGCCATTGATAGAGAGATTGGGAATAACCTCACCCTGGTCGTTCAGATAGAGATCCCGGTGCGCTGCCAATGGTGCCCGCTCACGGCCATCCAGCATGGTTTCAAAACCATCTTTGGCGCGGTGCAGCAGCCAAAAGCCGCCACCACCCATGCCTGAACTATAGGGTTCCACCACCGCCAGTACAGCACTGACGGTCACCGCGGCATCAAACGCATTACCACCCGCTGCCAGAATCTCATGTCCTGCCTGGGTAGCCAGTGGATGGGCAGTGGCGATAGCTGCGGCAGGGGGCTTTTCTGCCGCTGAAACCACCTGCCCCAGCAGCACAAAAATAAAGGCATAAAAAAGGCTCCTGAATGGAGCCTTTTTTATGCCCGGTAACAATCCGGTAACCACCGGCTCAGGCAGTAAGACGCTCAAACTTGGCGCGCAGCTCTTCTTCGGTCTCTTCGTGCTCTGGGTCTTTAGGGATACAGTCAACCGGGCATACCTCTACACATTGTGGCTCATCGTAATGACCAACACACTCGGTGCATTTGGCAGGGTCGATCACATAGATCTCATCACCTGCGGTAATGGCATCATTTGGACATTCCGGCTCACATACATCGCAGTTGATACATTCATCAGTAATTAATAAGGCCATGGTTTTCTTCTCCTAACTATGGGTAAAAAATTCAGGAATTCCTGCGTTTCAATGCCGCTTGAACCGCAGGGTGAATAAACTCCGATACGTCTCCTCCAAGTCTGGCAACCTCCCTCACCAGGCTGGACGAGATATAAGCGTACTGCTCTGCCGGCCTGAGAAATAGAGTCTCCACATCCGGTGCCAGTCGGCGGTTTATACCCGCCAGCTGAAATTCATATTCAAAATCTGACACCGCCCGCAGACCGCGCAGTATAACCTTTGCACCCTGCTGATTGGCAAAATCCACCAACAGCGTATCAAACGGGCAAACCTCGACATTCTTGATATCTGCCAGCGCCTCATTTGCAAGCGCGACCCGCTCTTCAATCGAGAACATCGGCCCCTTTCCCGGGCTGGCCGCCACTGCAACAACCACCTTGTCGAACAGGATCGCCGCACGCGCGACGATGTCACTGTGACCATTGGTTATGGGGTCAAATGTCCCTGGGTAAACCGCTGTGGTCATGCCTCTCTCTTTTCACAATGGAACAGATAATAGTTCCAGATTGGCTGAAGGACAAACTCCCTGCCCTATGCGCAGGCAAGCAGATAGTAGGCCACCTGTCCGCTCCTCTTCTCACGCAAGATTTGCCACTCTCGCGAAAAAAAAGGAAGCGATTCTACCACATCCATCTCAAGATACACCCGCGCATTTTCTGCCAACAGACCACTCGATGCAAGTTGCTGACAACAGGGTTGCAGCAGCCCAGCGCCAAAAGGCGGGTCGATAAAGACAATGTCAAAGGGGCATTTTGGCGGGGCAGTTTGCAGCCAGCCCAGCGCATCGGCCTGCACTGCTTTGGCCTGATTTAGCCCCAAACCCGCGATATGCCCCTGTAGTTGCTGGATTACCTGCGGGGATTGATCCAGCAGCAGCACCTCTCCCGCCCCACGGGATGCCGCCTCCAGCCCCAGGGCACCACTGCCGGCAAAGAGATCCAGGCAGCGGGCACCCGGGAGCAGGGGTTGCAGCCAGTTAAACAGGGTCTCACGGATACGATCCCCGGTGGGGCGCAGCCCGGGCAGATCAGGAAAGCTCAGGCGGCGGCCCCGGTGTTGCCCGCCAATAATGCGAACCTGGTTCGATCCTTTTCGTTTCAACCTCACCCAGCACTGCCCACCACAATCGTAACAAAACGATCCGGCTGTAGCCGCCGCTGAAAGGTCTCTTTGATCTGCTTCGCCGTTACCGCCTCGATCTTGTCGACGAAGGTATCCAGATAGTCCAGCGGCAGATCATAGAAGCCCAGCATCGCCAGGTATCCGACAATATCCTTGTTGCTGGCAATGCGCAGCGGAAAGCCGCCGGTGATGTTCTGTTTGCTGGCCGTCAGCTGCTGCTGGGTCGGCCCCTGGTTGATAAACTCCTGTAGCGTCTTGCGCATCACCGTCAGCGCCTCTTGCGCTTGCACATTTTTGGTCTGCGCCCCCATGACAAACGGGCCTGCCTGACGCATTGGACTGAAATAGCTGTAGACGCTGTAGGAGAGACCACGCTTCTCGCGCACCTCATTGGTCAGCAGCGAGACAAAACCGCCACCGCCCAGGATGTGGTTGCCCACATAGAGCACAAAATAGTCTGGATCACCTCGGCGGATGCCGGGCTGTCCCAATCGGATATGCGACTGTGAAGAGGGGAAGTTGATCTGCTGGGTCACCGCTTTGGTCAGCACCACGACCTCCGGTAATGCCGGGGCAGGCTCTCCTTTTGCCAGACCGGCCGTGAGCTGTGTGGCGATCTTTTCTGCCTGCTTTCGATCCACCGCGCCCACTATCGCCACCACTGTGTTGCGTGCCACATAGTAGGTTTTGTGCATGCCAACAAGATCCTCCCGCACCATGGCAGCCAGAGACTCCTGGGTGCCACCGGGGTGGGAGGCATAGGGATGACCGGCAAACAGCGCAGCAAAAAAGGCCTTCGAGACCACAGAACCGGGGTTCTGCTCACTCTGGCGCAGGCCAACCTGCATCGCTTCACGCACCCGGTTGAAATCTGCCGCATCAAAACGCGGCTGAGCCACGATGGCCGACAGGGTCTCCAGTGCGGTGTTGAGCGCCTTGGGTTCGGTCAGGCTGCGCACCGTTGCCCAGGCCATATCGCGTGCAGAGCCGGTACTGAAATTTGCACCCACGCCCTCCATCCGCTCGGCCAGTTGATCGGCATTCCATTCACCTGCACCCTGACGCAGCAGGGCGGCCGTCAGCTGCGCCAGCCCCTGTTTGTCACCGTCACGGGCGCTGCCCGCATCGAACACCATTCGAATATCCACCATCGGCAGCTCTGGCGCAGGCACAAACAACACCTTTGCCCCATTTGTCGTCTGCCAGGTCTGGATCTTTGGCCCCGCAAACAGGGTTGACGATGAGAATAGTGCGATGAAAATCGCAGCGGTAATCCAGACTCTCACAACAGCGCCTCCTCTATTAATGACCATGACGACCTCCCGCAGCTGGTTTTACCGGCGGCGCCATCGTCATCGACAGTGGCACCAGCTCGGCAACGGTCAGCTGATCCTTTACCAGATATTTTTTTGCCACCGCCTGTACCTGCTCTGGCGTAACCGCCTTGAGCCGGTCGACATATTCATCATTCAGTCGCCAATCCAGGCCAATGGTCTCCAGTATGCCGATCTGCATCGCCTGATAGAAGACCGAATCCTGCTCATAGACCTTGCTGGCCACCACCTGAGTCTGAATCCGCTCCAGCTCCTGGCGGGTAACCGGCTCGGTTTTGATCCGCTCCAGCTCGGCCAGCAATGCGGCTTCAAGATCTGCTATCGTCTCCCCTTCCGCCGGTGACCCATCCAACAGCAGCAGACTGGGGAGCCGGGTAAAAGCTCCATAGCTCGCACCGGCTGAAACCGCGATCTCCTGTCCGCGCACCAGATTGCGCGCAAAACGGGCGCTAGAGCCACCATCCAGCACCGCCGCCAGCATCTCCAGCGCATAGGGTTCCCACGCCTGTGTAGCCGTCCCCAGCGCCGGTACCTTATACCCCATCAGCAGATAGGGCTGGCGCGCCGGGGCATGCACCTTCAGCCTGATCTCTCCCAGCTGGGGCGGCTCCTTTGAAGGCTTGGAGCCGTTGATCTTCTCCGGCTTGAAGGCACCAAAATGCCGCTTGGCCAGGGCCAGTACCGCTTTGGCATCGACATCACCCACCACCACTAGCGTGGCATTGTTCGGGGCATACCAGCGCCGATACCAGGTACGCAGATCATCCACCGTCATATTATCCAGATCATTCATCCAGCCGATGACCGGGTTACGGTAAGGTGAGCTGCGAAAGGCCACTGCATTGAACTGCTCATAGGTCAGCGAGGTGGGTTTGTCTTCGGTGCGCAGCCGGCGCTCCTCCTTCACCACCTCCACCTCCTTGGCAAACTCCTCCGGCAGTAGAACCAGATTGCGCATGCGATCCGCCTCCATCTTGAAAGCGACCTCCAGCCGATCCTTGGAGAGCGTCTGGAAATAGGCGGTATAGTCCCGCCCGGTGAAGGCATTTTCCCGCCCGCCATTGGCAGCAATGATGCGCGAGAATTCACCCGGCGCATATTTTTCTGTCCCCTTGAACATCATGTGCTCCAGCACATGGGAGACCCCGGTAATACCCCGGTGCTCGTAGCTGGAGCCAACCTTGTACCAGACCTGCGAAGTCACAATCGGTGCCCGGTGATCCTCCTTCACAATCACCTTCATGCCGTTATCCAGCTGAAACTCATGCACCTGCGATGCCGCAAATGCCACGGTGCTGCACCAAAACAGCAACAATATCCAGATAGAACGTCTCATTTTGTCTTCCTGAGTCACGATTGGGATAGGGAGATCCCCATCAAAATGTTAGGATTCATCTTTATTACAGAATACAGATGATTGGATCTAAACCTGGCATTTTTTCAGAACCAGGGGGAGATGTCCAAAGTCATTAAAGACTCACCACCTTGGTTAAGGTTCCAGCTGGATAACAAATCATGTTCGGATTTGGCAGACGAAAGAGAAAAAAGCAAGAAGCAGAAGCCGCTGCAAAGGCAGCCGCCGAGGAGGCCGCAAAAAAACTGGCTGAAGAGGCGGCTGCAAGCGAGGCTGAAGTTGTAGAAGAGCTGATCGAAACACAACCTGAGCCTGAAGCAAAACCCGCTGCTACAGAAGAGGCAACCACTGAGGCACCTTCCGATGAGATTGAACAGGAGCCCTCCCCAACAGCGGTAGAGATAGCCAGCACGGAAGAATCTGTAGCACCAGAACCCACTCAAGAGGCGGCCACAGAGCCCACCCCAGAGCGCAAGCCAGGCTTCTTCAAGCGCCTGAAAAAGAGCCTCACCCGCACCCGCAGCAACTTTACCGACGGTCTGGCCAATCTGGTTCTAGGGCGCAAAGAGATCGACGATGAGCTGCTCGAAGAGCTGGAGACCCTGCTGCTGATCGCTGACGTGGGAGTCGAGGCCACCACCCGCATCATCAGCGACCTCAACGGGCGCGTCCGGCGCAAAGAGCTGTCTAACCCCAACGCACTCTCAGCTGCGCTCAAAACCCAGTTGCAGGATATTCTGCAACAGAGCGAAAAGCCGGTACGGCAGCCATCCCCCGGCAAGCCTCAGGTCATCCTGATGATCGGCATCAACGGCGCAGGCAAAACCACCACCATCGGCAAACTGGCCAAACAGCTGCAGGAGGAGGGCAACAGCGTCATGCTGGCCGCCGGAGACACCTTCCGCGCCGCAGCAGTCGAGCAACTCCAGGCCTGGGGCGAACGCAACCGCATCCCGGTGATTGCCCAGCACACGGGGGCAGATTCTGCCTCTGTCATCTTTGACGGGCTACAGGCGGCCACGGCCCGGGGCATCGACGTACTCATTGCCGACACCGCCGGACGCCTGCACACCAAAAGCAATCTGATGGATGAGCTGGCCAAGATCGCCCGCGTAATGCAGAAGATCGACCCCGATGCCCCGCATGAGGTGATGTTGGTAGTGGACGCTACCACCGGGCAGAACGCCCTCAATCAGGCAGTGCAGTTCAACGAGACCATCCCCATCACCGGCATTACCCTGACCAAGCTGGATGGCACTGCCAAAGGGGGCATCCTGTTTGCCATTGCCAACCGCATGCAGATCCCCATCCGCTTCATCGGCGTGGGCGAGGCGATTGAGGATCTGCGCCATTTCAATGCCAAAGAGTTCGTGGATGCACTGTTTGAGGAGTAAGGCTTGATATTCGGAAGTGGGGTTTAGCCTCGCCGTATTTGCCAACTTCATACGAGGCCAAAGCACCCAAAAAACGGGCATAAACCTCACTTCCGAATATAAAACAGACTGAAAATGATTCACTTCGAAAACGTCACCAAACGCTACCCTGGTGGGTATGAGGGGCTGAGTAACACCAGCTTCCACATCACAGCGGGAGAGATGGTCTTCCTGACCGGCCACTCTGGCGCAGGCAAAAGTACCCTGCTGCGCCTGATCGGCCTGCTGGAGCGCTGCACCCGTGGGCAGGTGCGGGTGTGTGGGCGCAACCTCGCCAAAATAAAACGCAGCCAGATCCCCTACCACCGCCGTGAAGTGGGGATGATCTTCCAGGATCACCGGCTGCTCAATGACCGCACCGTATTCGACAACGTCGCCATGCCGCTGGTGGTGGCCGGGCTGCGCCACCAGGAGATCAGCCGCCGGGTGCGCGCCTCACTGGACAAGGTCGGCCTGCTGAACCGGGAGCGCGCCTATCCGATCACCCTCTCTGGCGGCGAACAACAGCGCGTTGGTATCGCCCGGGCGGTGGTCAGCAAACCCCCTGTAGTATTAGCCGACGAACCCACTGGCAATCTGGATCCAACACTCTCGCAGGAGATCATGGATCTCTTCACCCAGTTCAATCAGGTCGGGGTAACCCTGCTCATCGCCACACATGATCTGGGGCTTATCTCAAATATGGGCAAACGCATCCTCACCCTGAGCCATAGCCGTTTGATGCGTGATACCGCTGCCAGCCGGTCATGAACAGGCGGCACCTTAATACCTGGTTGCTACGTCACCTGCAGGTGGCACTGGCCAGCCTGGGACGACTCTGCCGCGCGCCCCTGGCAACCCTGATGACCGTTGCGGTTATCGGCATCGCACTCGCCCTGCCCACCGGCATGCATGTCGCCCTGAGCAACATCCAGCAGCTGGCGGGAGGCTGGGACGGCACAGCCACCCTCTCCCTTTTTCTGAAGCAGGAGGTGGGCGAAAAACAGGCCATGCAGCTGGCCGACCGATTGAGAGTACATCCACAGCTGGCAACGGTGCAGCTGATCGACCCCGACCTGGCGCTGGAGGAGTTTCAGCGCCTCAGCGGCTTCGAGGGCGCGCTTCAGGCGCTAAAGAAAAACCCGCTGCCCACCGTGCTGGTGATTGAACCACATCCACAGCAGAGCACCCCGGAGGCCGCAGAGGCGCTGCTGGCCGAGTTCAATCAACTGACAGAAGTAGACTTTACCCAGCTTGACCTGCAGTGGGTGCGCCGCTTTCACGCCATCACCGAAATCGCCCAACGTGGCGTCATGGTGATTGGCCTGCTGCTGGGGCTGGCGGTGCTGTTGATCGTAGGCAACACCATCCGGCTGGAGATCCAGAACCGCAAAAGCGAGATCGAGGTCACCAAGCTGATCGGCGGCACAGACGCCTTCATCCGCCGCCCTTTTCTCTATAACGGCTTCTGGTACGGGCTCTCTGGCGGCATCCTCGCCTGGCTGCTGGTCACGCTCTCACTGTGGGCGCTCAACGAGCCGGTAGAGCGTCTGGCCGGGCTCTACCACAGTGAATTTGACCTCTCAGCCATCGACGGCCAAACCCTTGGCTTTCTGCTGCTTGGCAGCACCCTGCTGGGGCTGTTTGGCTCCTGGATTGCGGTGGGACGTCATCTCAGCAGCATTGAACCCAGTTAACACTCCAGAACTTTTTTGGAAATTAGCACTCTCTATAGTAGACTGCTAAAAAATGGTCTACACTCCGCTTAAAAAGAGAGTGCGGACAACCACTTAATCCAAATTTGAGGGAGAGAGATGAACCGAGAGCTCACGATGCCCGTTGCCCTGCCCACAGGCAGCATCAATGCCTATGTCAGTGCTGCCTATCAGCTTCCCATGCTAACCGCCAAGGAGGAGCATGATCTTGCGGTTCGCCTGCGCGATCACAATGATCTGGAGGCTGCGCGCATTATGGTGATGTCCCATCTTCGCTTCGTTATTCGCATCGCACGCGGCTACTCTGGCTATGGCCTGGCACTGCCTGATCTCATTCAAGAGGGTACCGTCGGCCTGATGAAGGCGGTTCGCCGCTTTGACCCCGATATGGGGGTGCGTCTGGTCTCATTTGCAGTTCACTGGATCAAGTCTGAAATCCACGAATTTGTGCTGCGCAACTGGCGCATCGTCAAAGTGGCCACCACCAAGGCGCAACGCAAACTCTTCTTCAATCTGCGTAGCGCTAAAAAACGGCTGGGCTGGTTCTCACAGGAGGAGGTGGAAGGGGTTGCCAAAGACCTGGGGGTTAAACCCGAAACCGTACTGGAGATGGAATCCCGCCTCGCCGGACAGGATATGGCCTTTGATCTGCAAGAGAGCAGCGATGAAGAGCACCCGGTAGCCCCGGCATCCTTCCTGCCCGACATGCGTATGGAGCCTGCCACACAACTGGAGCACGCCGATAGCACAAGCCATGAGCAGGAGCTGCTCTATACCGCACTGGATGATCTGGACGAGCGTAGCAAGGCCATCCTGCAGGCTCGCTGGCTATCCGAGAAGAAGGTCACCCTGCACGAGCTGGCCGACCACTACAACGTCTCTGCCGAGCGCATCCGTCAGATTGAAAAGAGCGCAATGAACAAGATCAAGGCTCAGTTGGTCGCCTGAATAGTCACCTCATCAGCACCCATGGTGTAACCTGCACCACTGGGTCTTGGGTCACCATGATAGTCATCGGCCGGAGCCAATGGGTCTAAGGTATCACCCTCCTGCAGCAGCAGGTCAAGCACCGCATCCTGCGTATGGGTATAGCCCTGAAGCTGGTAACCACCCGTCACCGTTGGCGCATTAGCAGCCGGTATGGGCAGTAAGAACCTCGGATCATTCAGCCGGTTGCCCGTACCTGCATCACTGAGTAGGTTACGTCATATCCGGCTGCCAGCTCATCCGGGCCATAGAACTCATCCACACCACCCCAGAAAATGCTGTATTTTGCTGTCACTGATCCGGGGTCGTTGATCGCCCCGCCATTCTGCGCCCGATTGCCCGAAAAGGTGCTGCTGATAATGGTTGCTGAAGAATTTAACCTGTTTCCAGATGCCTGGCGTACCGCTGCCTGGCACCTTGATCTGCTCTTTGATCAGCTTACCGTAGATCACAGCGTAGCGATCACCCGGCGCAATATGTTCCAGATTTATAGCATCATCAATGGTCAGCATAGTGGCGGTGTTGCCCAGCACCCGATAGCTGAGATCTCCGACCCGGGCAAAAGAGCCATTCGTGGCATTCACGTTGGGATATACCACACGCCCCGCATGCTCATCATCATCCCAGTTGGCAGTGCTATCGGTCAGCGTGCTGGTCACCTCTCCCGAGGCCACACTGCTGATGAAACCAGAGGCGAGGTAAGAGGCCTCTCACCATAGCGGATGAACTGGGGTTGGTAGTGGGGATTGTGGCAGGTTCGGCACTCGATGAACCACTCACCAAACTGTCCACCCACCTGCTGACTGGAGTGCGCCGCCCGATAGGAGGCCAGTTGGGGGCCAGTGTGGCAGCTCCAGCAGAGATTGTTGGGGTTGGTATCATCCCCATCCATCTCCGGGTGGGGTTGTGAAGGCCTGAGCAGCTTGGCCTCTTCACTATTGAGGTCATGGCAGTTGAGGCAGCTCAGATCAGGGATAATGGGGCTGGACGGGGTGTGTGGAAAATCCAGGGCACCAATCACCATGGTGGCCAGCATCAACGACAACGCAAGGATCGCCCGCAGGGCTGCTCTTGTTATCTGCTGCCGCATTGATTTACTGCCTTTCTGTTACCAGAATGAGGTTGCCACCCGTCATGAGCCGCCTGCGACCACACTCCAAAACGTAAATCTATCCGATCCCCAGACCAATATTCAAGCCCTGCGTCGCAAGGTATGATATTAATTCATCTCTCACAACACCGGCCATCTCCTGATCGAATTGATGACAATACAAACCATACACCCATTTACAGCACTTATCCTGCTGTTGGCTGCCCTTCAAAGCCATGCCGGAAGCCTGGCATATCAGCAAGGCAGAGAGGCGGCAGACCGGGGGGATCACAACCAGGCCTACACGATTTTTTTACCTGCCGCCCAGCAAGGCGATACATGGTCGCAGTTTGCTCTGGGTGTGCTCTATCTTAATGGGGATGGAACGGCCGCCGACAGTGCCCGCTCTACCCGCTGGTTTCAAAAAGCAGCCAACCAGGGGCTCTCATTCGCCCAATTCAATCTTGGCAACGCCTATCTGCATGGAAGAGGGGTTGAGCCTGACCTGACCAAAGCCGCATTCTGGTGGCAACAGGCAGCAGAACAGGGCAATGCAGATGCCCAGGGCAATCTGGGCACGCTGATGTATTTTGACTATGCCACACAAAGCAGCAAAAGAGTGGGAAGAGCCTGGCTAACCATTGCCGCCAATAATGGCAACGAGGCAGCAGACAAGCGGCTAACACAGATCCGTGATGCTGACGGGGAGGATAACAGCTCAATCTGGCAATCTGATCCAGAGCTGAGTGAAGCTACAATATTGACGATGCCTTATGAAAATTTCAGCATCAACCTGTTTGCTGCCAAGCAGCAGCAATCCATAGAGAATTTTCTAGGTAAACACAATCTGAAAGGCAAAGTCTATATATACCGTTTTCCACGGGATGACTCATTTTTGTACGGTATTTTATATGGCAGCTATCCCAGCAAGGAAACGGCAAAAGAGACCATCCGCAATATGCACCCAGAGCTAGGCAAGCACGGCCCCTGGCCGGTCGCTTTTGGTGCCATTCAAAACAGTGTTCGCACCATACAAACCAGGCAACTGAAACAGGTGGCCACATTAAATCACTGAACAAGCTGCTGCAGGCGCTCTTGTATCGCAGCAGCCCATCCCTGCCCACAGTCTGTACGTATTAAATATCATTCGGCTCATCTCCACATGAAAAAGGGGCATAAAAAGGGGGCGCTACCCTTTGTTTGTAACGCCTTCAACGCCGACCAGAGCAACCGAACCCTGCTTACGGAGATAAATGAGGTGGTGGATCACTCCGGGCTGGAGACCATTGACAACCTGGTTGAGATCCATGTTATTGAAGATCCGGCATACCATGTGGCGGTTGATGATCTGGCCTGATGATAGAGGGTTGGGGCCCGCTCTTTATGGTGTTACTCTTGCGCTTCGATGCCACGTATAGCCAGACTGGGGGCAACAAATGGCAACAAGACTCTTCTCTATTGCTACACTGATTTTTTTTATCTTCACAGGTGCAGCCAACGCAGACATTGAGGCGCTTACCACGGATGGCAAACGGGTGTTTCTTAATAAAGAAGATATGACCTGGCGTTATCTGGAAGAGGCGGCGGTTGAGGAGAGTGAATATGTCAGCCTGACCGTGGTCGGGAAAAAGGTGCTGCCAAATGGGTGCAAGCTGGGCATTAAACTGGAAAACCATTTAACGGTAGATATAAAGACCTTGGTTCCCCAATTTTCGGCATACATTGGCAAAAACATCCGGTTTCAGACGGTCTTCAAGGAGTTTTCGAGGATAAGACCCACCCTTACGCAGTACCGGGAGATCATTTTTACCAAGGTTCAATGCCAGGAGATCCAGTATATAAAGGTGCATGGCGGCGACCGCTGTAATATGGGGGAACTGAATCGGTTTACCCCAGGCAAAGGGATGTGCCTGAAAAAAGTTCGGGTGCTGCCCAGTGATATTTTCAAGATGATAAAAGAGGCTCCGGTAGAGGAAACACCCCCAGAGGGAGAGACCCCGGCAGCGCAGGAGCCAGAATCAGCAGCAGAGATAGAGTTTAAGGTTGAAGATTTTAATGAGTAAATAGAGCCTGCTCAAAAAACATAACCAGCTAATATTGCTGTAATAAAGGTAAGCTCATACAGACTTGCTACTGCAGTGCTTGAATTCAAGTCTGCTGCATCCTTTATATACCATCAGCTGTGAAAGCATAGTACCAATCAATCCCGCAAGCTGGTGATTTGCGACGTTATGCAAAAAAGGGAAACATATGCATTTAAGTGATAGCGAATGGTATACCGCCCTTATCTTTCTTGTGGCTGCTATTAAGATAACATGGGATATCTGGGCATCCAGTGCAATTTTTGCACATTGTTCTAAAGAGAAAAGTGGTGGCGCTTTAACAAAAGAAGTTAAAGCAAAGCGTCAGCGTGATAATTTATCAGGCTTCATCTCATTTGCAGCGATTGCAATATTTACAGGATTGATTATAGGAGGCGGTATAGCAACAAAAGAATTAACCAGAGAAGAATTTGAATTACACGATAAAAGAGTGGAAATGCTAGAGTCATATTTCACTCCGCCTGATGGAGGGGCTCCTGTAAACTTCTATGCATTGCTAAAAAATCTTGATGGCAGATTATCGCATTTCGAAAATATAGGCATTAGTAAAGAGGATATAAAAAAACTTAAAAAAGATTCTTCTGATTTGAAAAAGATTATTGCTGAAAAAGAAAAAGCTAATGAATATGTAAAACAACTCAGAAAAAATGGGGACGTAACTCTTTTTGATTAGTTGGTAAAAACACCATGCGTGGTTGGTGGCATCGTTTACAAAGAGAAAATTAATTGCATAACAAGGCAAATCAACCTGACCCGCTGCAGCGTCGTTTGTTTTGTGCTAAAAAAGCCTAGCACAAAAAAACACCACTACAGCAGTCAGGTTATTTGCAACGTTAGCTCAAAAAAACAATAAGGTCACTATGAAAGTATTATTTGCTCGTGTAGGTTATATGAAGTTTTATAAAGGGCCTCAAATTGGTGATGAAAAACCAATAGGTGGTGGTTCATATAATGACAGTGAAATAGGAGGCGAGGCATATAACTTCACTGAAATAAATGACTGTATTTATGGTTATTTTCAACCTCATATGAAAGAGCCGCATGATTTAAACTTACAGAGAATTAAAAAAGACTTTGATGGTGATTTATTAAATAATGTACTTGTTATTTGGTTTGCTACAAATCCCATAGAAAAAGGTCAAATTATCATTGGCTGGTATAAAAATGCAACAGTGTATAGGCATATCCAAGAAGATGAGAATTTAACCGGTAGAGAATACAAGCATTACAATATAAAGGTTAATTCGAAAGACGCTTTTCTTCTTCCTATAAGCAATAGGAAATACCCTGTTGGTCATAATATAAATAAAGTGAAAGCCGGAAACCCTGGTCAATCAAACGCTTTTTATCAACTAAAGGAAAATGGGCAACCTAAAGATTTTTCTGAAGAAGTTAATGAATGGGTTTTACATGCCATAGACTATGTTAAAAATTATAAAGGCATGTATTTATCTGGTTTTGAAAATGAAGTTCAGGAAAATATAACTACATCCACACATTCATTTGGTGGTCAGGGTTTCCAATCTGACGTTGAAACAAGATTAATGATAGAAGCATATTCGATGAAACTATGTCAATTATACTATGAGAATAAAGGTTTTGAAGTAAAGGATGTTTCTGCAAATTACCCATATGACCTTTTAATAAAGAAAAAAGGGAAAACATTATTTATTGAAGTTAAAGGCACTCAGACTAGAGCGGAGAACATAATCCTTACTAAAAATGAAGTTGCTCTCAGTAAAAATCATGGCGAAAAAATGGTTCTATTTATTGTTCATTCAATTGAAATGAATAAAAAGTCTGTTAAAAAAGGTAGTGGAGTTGTGAAAATAATTAAATCTTGGGTAGTTAACCCAGACATGCTAACTCCTATATCCTACACATATAAAATGAGCTAACAAATAGCTCCAGCGGACAGTTTAAAGCGTCACTTTTTTTGCATGCGCAAAAACGTGCCACTTTGAATTGCCGCTGAGCAAGGCGTTAGCACAACATAAAAAATCAACATCTGAGTTTAATGCTGTTAAAAAAGGATAAAAACCACGGAGCAAATATATAGGCATCGGAGGCAAGTCAAAAAAACTTGAATATGTGGCTCGTGCAATAC
>JAKISI010000093.1 GCA_021648685.1 Candidatus Polarisedimenticolaceae bacterium | reverse complement strand
TCGTGCGAGCCAGACGGCTAAGCCACGCCACCATGCGCAACATCCGCCAAAACCTCTTTTTTGCCTTTATCTATAACGCCGCCGGGGTACCGATTGCCGCCGGGCTGCTTTACCCCACATTTGGGTTACTGCTATCCCCAATCTTTGCTGCAGCGGCGATGGGTTTCAGCTCCGTATCAGTGATCACCAATGCACTTAGATTAAAAAGAGTGGAACTCTAAGAGAGCCACGGATAAACACGGATTACTCACTCTGAATAAATACAATCTGTGTTCATCTGCGTGAATCTGTGGTTCAAAATTTCTCATTCCCGCACTCCCACGTGGGAATGCATGCCGGGGCTTAATATTAACGCCACACAAAAATGTTGATACTTTGTTTATATGCAGGTTTATTTGAAGTATCTATGCAGTGGATAGCCTCGTGTGCGTTCCCACGCAGAGCGTGGGAACGAGGGGATGCTCCAGATGTAGGGCCGTTTGAGGAGGGTTGAAAAATGCACGGTGAAAACGAATACGCCTATGGCATGTGGGTCGTAGCGGCATTTAATGTCGGCATCTTCCTGTTTTTTATCCTCAGCTTTCTCAAGCCGCGCGGCAGTGACGAGTGGCGCGGCATGGGAGTGGTCACCGCCTTTCTGGTGGCCCTCTTTGCCGAGATGTACGGCTTCCCGTTGACCATCTATCTGCTCACCGGCTGGCTGGGTGATGCTTATCCGGCGTTGCAACCCTTCAACCACAAGCTCGGGCACCTCTGGGTGGTGGTGCTCGGTGGCTCCGATCTTGCCTGGGCAATCGTGATGGGCTTGAGTCTGCTGTTGATGCTGATGGGCTACATGCTGCTCTCAAAAGGGTGGACGCAGATCCACGCTGCCCGGGGTGGTCTGGTCACTGACGGCATCTATGCCTACGCCCGCCACCCACAATATACGGGGCTGTTTCTCGTCATCATCGGTTTTCTGGTGCAGTGGCCCACACTGCTTACCGTATTGATGGCGCCCGTTATGCTCTACGCCTATGTGCATCTGGCCAGGGTCGAAGAGCGGCGCGCCGAGGCGGAGTTTGGTGAAGCCTACAACGAATACGTACGTAAAACACCGGCCTTTTTTCCGCCCTTCGATCAGTGGAAGGCATTTCTGACAGTAGAGGTTAAGAGTGAAGAGGCGCACTGAGTGCTGATTAACCCCGAAACATGTCATTGCTTCGCTCCGCTCGCAATGACAGTAAATCAGCGCTCACTAACTGAAAACCAACCAGGAGGTGACACATGGAAGGCCTGGGTTCGTTATTGCTGTTTGCAGTTCTCTTTTTTTTTCATGATGCGCTTCGGCTGTGGCACACACATGGTGCACGGCCACTCACATGACAGTAAAGCCGATGCAAAACACCATGATTCCGTATGCGGCATGGAGGTAGAGATGGACAAAGGTTATGGCAAGATGCATACAAAGAACCCTCTACCGCTTTTGTAGCCGCAACTGCCTGGATAAGTTCGAGGCGGATCCCGTGCGCTATCTGAAACAACCTGCCAAAGATGCCGGAGGTGAAACATGAAACAGGGTATTTCGCTAATCGGAGCAGGTCACGCCACCAGCCTGACCCTGGCGATCAGTTTCACGCTCTGCGTTGGATTTGACCTGCTCTTCCCCGACCACGCCATGTACGAGAGCTGGCAGAAGCTGTTACCCGGATTCGAGTGGCTCAGCTGGAAAAGTTTTTCCCTGGGGCTGATCGAGGCCTACGGTTACGGCTGGTTTTTCGCCCTGATCTGGGTGCCCATCTACAACTTCACTGTGCTAAAGAGACAACAGAAACCATGTAAAGAGGAGAACACCATGACCGAAGAGATCATCCATATCTGCCCCGTTTGCGACATGATTGGGGAGTTCAATGCACAGACAATACAGCACAATAAAAAAATCCTGCACTTCTGTTCTGAACAGTGCAAGGAGACCTTTGCAGCTCACCCCTTGCTCTACCTTGGCAAATCTGACCGGGGCGAAGAGATTAAACAGCGGACACTGCACATGGCCAAGCCATTGGATGCTGAGACTGCAAAGCAGGTTATCTCCTGCCTTACAACGCTGATGGGGATAAAGAAGGTTACCGTCGATGGAGAGAAGGTGCAGATCACCTATGACCTGCTGCAAGTAACCGAAAAGGTGATCGAAAAATCACTCACCGATGCCCGGCTGCCACTCAGCAAGAGCTGGCTGGAACGGCTGCATCGAGCCTGGGTACAAAGCAACGAGGCATCAGAGCTGGAAAACCTTTTGGTAAAACCTGCCCCTGGCTGCCACCGGATATCTCCGAAGAGTTAGCCCGGAAAATGAAATCCCCCGGCTAACGCAAGCCGATACGACAACAACTGGAGAACGCTATGAAAAAGATCATCACATTGACCCTGGCAGGCGCGTTGTTTATGCCACAGCTGTTCCTGCATGCCGATGAGAGCCATCACCCAAAAGAGCAAGGGATGAAGGGCGAACCAATGATGTGTAAACAGATGCAGGAGATGATGAGCCAGATGGAAGAGATTCGCAAAACCGATGATCCGGTTGAGCGAGACAGACTGGTGCAGACGCACATGCAGACCATGCAGGCCATGCACGAGGGCATGGCAATGCATCAAGACAGCAAAAAGATGGCTTGTGCCGATCAGGAAGCTCAGCACAAGCAGACCAAAAATCTCCAACAGCACATACACAGCAAAACCAAATAGCACACAGGAGAACCGTAATGGACAATGCAGTGGCTCTGGTGCAGGCCTATCTACACGTCAACGGCTACTTTACCGTGGCCGAGTACCCGATAATCGAAGCCTCCGGCCGGGGAAGCTATCGTATGGTGACCGATATTGACATCCTCGCCTTCCGGTTCCCCGGCGCCGGACGGCTGATACCGGACAAACGGGGCGGGGAGGCACTGTACGCCCCGGATCCCGCACTGCATTGTCCGCATGACCAGGCAGACATGCTGGTCGGAGAGGTCAAGGAGGGGCGAGCCAAGCTCAATCACGGCGCTACCAACCCGGCCGTATTGCGTACGGTTCTGGCTCGCTTTGGTTGCTGCCCTGCGCACGATGTGAGCCAACTGGTACACCAGTTGATCAACAAAGGCGCTGTTACCGCACCATCGGGACATCGCATCCGGCTGGTCGCCTTTGGCTCGGGGAGCGGTTCAGGTGGCAAGGAGCGGCACTACGAAGTCATCGACCTCGGGCACATACTGCACTTTCTCCAGGAACATCTGCATCAGCACAGGGATGTGATGCGCCATGCCCAGTTCAAGGATCCGGCTCTGGGTTTTTTGATGACCCTGGAAAAACTACTGGGGGGAGAGCAGTGATAAACCAGCGCCACCTTCTCGGCCGTGCATTGGACAGTTTCAAGCTAAAGGGGTTGGGTTGATGCTATTGAAAATGAAGGTCAGATTAAGGGTGTAAACGATGAGAAGAACAGGGGGAGATGCACGACTCAAGAGATTCATTAAGGATATCTCTGCACACACACCATTTGCAAAGATGGTCATTCTATTAATCGTGCTGTGGCTACTGTTTTCTGCTGGCG
>JAKISI010000048.1 GCA_021648685.1 Candidatus Polarisedimenticolaceae bacterium | reverse complement strand
AGCTCGCTGAATCTCTCCATGGCGGTGCAGGTGCTGGCTTATGAGCTGCGCATGACGGTACTGGAAGGCCCCTCTTTTCCGGCTGTGAAGCATGACCGGCAGGTTGCCACTGCAGATGAGATGGAGGGGTTTATTCAGCATCTGCAACAGACGATGCGAGATATTCACTTCTCAGATCCACGCCAATCCACCAAGCTCTTGCGAAGGCTGCGGCGTCTGTTCAACCGGGCCCAGCCAGACAGTGATGAACTCAATATACTTCGTGGAATTTTAAGCGCAGCGCAAGGCCGAAAATCTCAAAAATAATATTGCGAATAGTCATAAATCAGCAGTTATCGGCCTGCTGATTTAAAAACCACCCTGACTATATATAGGGATTCAAAAGTAGTGAAAGGAAATATATCTAATAAAATCAAAGGATTAAAAATAACCAGTGGGTTTGTAGGAAATTAATCGCGCACATTTGATAATTATCGAGTAAAATAGTCGGAAATTATTGGGCAGTGTAGGCAAATGAGGTAATGTTCTCTCGAATCAGAGAAGATATTGGTTGTGTTTTTAAGCGTGATCCAGCCGCGCGCAATGTGTTTGAGGTCATAACGACCTACCCCGGAATCCATGCTGTGCTGTTTCACCGTCTCTCACACTGGCTATGGACGCATAAGCTGTGCTGGCTGGCGCGGGTGCTATCCAATATTGCGCGCTGGATTACCGGCATAGAGATCCATCCGGGCGCAACCATTGGGCGGCGTTTTTTCATTGATCATGGCATGGGTGTTGTGATTGGCGAGACGGCCGAGATCGGTGATGACTGCACGCTTTACCACGGTGTAACGCTTGGTGGCACCAGCTGGGATGCAGGCAAACGCCATCCAACGCTTGGCAACAATGTGGTAGTCGGTGCCGGAGCCAAGGTGCTGGGGCCCATCCATTTGGGCAATGGTGCGCGGATTGGGTCAAATGCAGTCGTGGTGAAGCCGGTGCCAGAAAATGCCACGGTCATTGGTGTTCCCGGTCATCTGGTTGGCCAGCGTGCAACCGCATCACCGGAGCGGGAGGCGATTGCCAAAAAGATGGGGTTTGATGCCTATGGTACATCACAGGATATGCCAGACCCGGTTGCACATGCGATCAACCACATGCTCGATCATATGCATCTGATAGACAGTCGGATGGAGATGCTGTCAGAGAAGCTACAGGATATGGGTGTGGAGAGCGCCCCGACAAAGATGCCAGAGATGGAGTGCTGCGAGATTGTTTCAGAGGCAGAAGAGCTGGCAGAAACCCCATTGGTTGATGGTGATAAGCAGGCGAGTTAATGTGTGAGTACGCAATAACCACAAGACAGTAATAGTAACATTTGAGGCACTGAATATGAGATTGACAACAAAAGGGCGCTATGCGGTAACGGCCATGCTGGATTTGGCACTGCATCATGAGAAAGGCCCCATCACACTGGCAGACATAGCGGAGCGCCAAGGTATATCCCTCTCCTATTTAGAGCAGCTGTTCTCCCGGATGCGTAAAAAAGGGTTGGTTTACAGCGTGCGTGGCCCTGGCGGTGGCTATAGTCCAGCGAGGACGACAGACAAGATATCCATTGCAGAGATCATTACTGCGGTCGATGAGAACGTTGATACCACTCGCTGCAATGGGGCTCACAACTGCCAGAACAATGAAGTCTGTTTGACCCACAACCTCTGGGAAGACCTGAGTAATCGCATCTATGATTACCTGGAAGAGGTAAGCCTGCAAAGTTTAATGGCTACCCAGGGCGTACAAAAGGTATCCCAACGCCAGGATGGGATCTGCAATACGAACCTAGCAGTGGATCTGCCACCAAGCCCCAGGGCGGCTAACTGAGTCGTAACGTAACAAGCCCGGAAAATCCATAAATTATGCACAACCCCGCTTGTTTGTTGATTCCACAGAAAATATCTCCTCAATTGCCCGTAATCACTGGTACGGGTCTCTTTCAGGAATTTCCCTCTTGTGCCCGCTTTTTGGGTGGTGGAACCAACATCCTGCACGATGACGTGCATGGATGCACCAATGCAAGCGAAGGCAGGAGCCAAGAGCTGTGTTTGTGCGAATTTATGAAATTTTCGGGCAAGATATAGAAATTAGAATTAGTGGAGCAATAAACAGATGAAGCCACCCATTTATATGGACTATTCGGCGACGACACCGGTAGACCCACGCGTTGCTGAGACAATGTGTCGGTATCTGACTCCAGATGGTAATTTTGGAAACCCCGCGTCCCGGTCACACTACTATGGATGGAAAGCAGAAGAGGCAGTAGATAAGGCGCGCCGTGATGTGGCGGATCTTATCAATGCAGATCCGCGTGAGATTGTCTGGACCTCTGGCGCAACAGAGTCTGACAACCTTGCACTGAAAGGTGTCGCCCATTTTTACAAGAAAAAAGGCAAACACATCATTACCTGCAAGACAGAGCATAAAGCGGTGCTGGACAGCTGCCGACAGCTCGAACGCGAAGGCTTTGAAATCACCTACCTGAGCCCCGAACCCAATGGCCTGATTGATCTCAACAAGCTGGAGGGTGCGATACGGGATGAGACCATCCTGGTCTCTATCATGCATGTCAATAATGAGATTGGTGTGATTCAGGACATTGCAGCAATAGGTGAAATGACCCGTTCGCGCAAGATCCTGTTTCACGTCGATGCAGCGCAGAGTGCCGGTAAGATCCCCATTGATCTGGCCGAGCTGAAGGTGGATCTGATGTCCCTCTCTGCACATAAAATTTATGGCCCCAAAGGGATCGGCGCCCTCTATGTGAGGCGCAAGCCGCGAGTGCGTATAGAGGCTCAAATGCATGGTGGTGGACATGAGCGTGGCATGCGCTCAGGTACCCTGGCCACGCACCAGATTGCCGGCATGGGTGAGGCGTTCCGTATTGCCAACGAAGAGATGGAGGCAGAAAATGCCCGCATCATGGCGATGCGCAACCGCTTGTGGGACGGACTCAAAGGGATGGAGGAGGTCTATCTCAATGGCGATCTGGAGCATCGGGTAGCCGGTAACCTCAATGTCAGCTTCAACTATGTTGAAGGTGAATCGCTGGTTATGTCACTGAAAAGCATGGCCGTCTCCTCTGGCTCAGCCTGCACCTCAGCCAGTCTGGAACCCAGTTATGTGCTGAGAGCCATTGGTCGTGAAGATGAGTTGGCGCACAGCTCTATCCGCTTCAGCATTGGCCGCTTCACAACGGATGAAGAGATCGATACAGTGATTGCAGAGCTACAGGAGCAGGTTGCCCGGCTGCGTGAACTCTCACTGCTGTGGGAGATGTACAAAGATGGCATCGATCTCAAAGAGATCGACTGGGCCGCGCACTAACCCGGAAAATAGATGTAACTTCCAGGTTGAATATTTTTGCCATTGAGCCCCCTGAATCTGAAATCGGGAACTCATGGCTTGAATGATTATCTACATAGTTAATAAACGCTGCTCATTACGGTTGGAGTGGTTTTGGCCCAATGAGCATAGGAGTTTGAATCATGGCATACAGTGAAAAAGTCCTGGATCATTACGAAAACCCGCGCAATGTCGGTGCCCTCGATAAAGAAGATAGCGACGTAGGCACCGGCATGGTGGGTGCCCCTGCCTGTGGCGATGTGATGCGCCTGCAGATCAAGGTCAACGATGAAGGTGTCATTGAAGATGCCAAATTCAAGACCTACGGCTGTGGTTCAGCAATCGCCTCCAGCAGCCTGCTGACCGAGTGGGTAAAGGGTAAAACGCTGGAAGAGGCGACCCAGATTAAAAATGTTGATCTGGCAGAAGAGCTGGCGCTGCCGCCGGTAAAGATCCACTGCTCGGTACTGGCAGAGGATGCCATCAAGGCCGCCATCAGTGACTACACCGCAAAGCAGGCCAGGAAATAGCCATGGCCATCACACTGACTGAAGCGGCAGCGGCTCGTGTCAACAAGTTCATGGCCAACCGAGGCAAAGGGATCGGTGTTCGCCTCGGCGTACGCACCTCTGGCTGTTCAGGCATGGCCTATGTACTGGAGTTTGTTGACGAGGTGGGTGAGGATGACACCGTCTTTGAGGATAGGGGCGTTAAGGTGCTGATTGATGCGAAAAGCCTGCTCTATCTTGACGGCACCGAGCTGGATTTTGCGAAAGAGGGGTTGAGCGAAGGTTTCAAGTTCAACAACCCAAACACCAAGGAGTCGTGTGGCTGCGGCGAGAGTTTCTCTGTCTGAGGGTTTTCTGTGGTCGCAGTGTCACTGTGTTGAGTGACCCTGGCTGGTATTCTCCAGTCATTTTGTATTAACTCCGATAACTGAATAGATTATGTTGGATTTCTCGAAGAGTTATTTTGAGTTGTTTGGCCTTCCCATTGGGTTTGAAGTGGATGGCGGCAGGCTTGCTGATCGCTACAGGGATCTGCAACGTGCTGTCCATCCAGACCGATACGCCAGTGCAACCGAGCAGGAGAAACGACTCTCCATGCAGGCCGCAACACACCTCAATGATGCGCTGAATACGCTGAAAAAACCGCTGCTGCGGGCGCAATACCTGCTGGAGCTGAAAGGCGTTGATATGAGTGCAGGTGGTGGCAGCATTACAGATGGCAGCTTTCTGATGGAGCAGATGGAGCTGCGTGAAGAGCTGGCGGGGATCAAAGAGCAGTCAGCCCCCTATGATGCGATAGCCAATCTGATGAATCGCATCCAGAGCCACATTCAGAGCCTGTTGCGGGAGATCAGCGTACAGTTTGAGGCTGATACACCGCAAGCCCTGGAGCAGGTCAAAGAGGGTGTGAGCAAGCTGCAATTTCTCTACAGACTCAGCGCCCAGGTTGAAGCACTTGAAGAGGAGCTTGACGAGGCACTGTAAGACAACCCAAACCCTGCATGCAGATCTGTCGGTTCAATATAAATCCGGGTTTGCAGCAGACCTTCTTTACAATGGCTGATGGAACCTATGGCACTTATACAACTCTCAGAACCCGGTCAATCGCTTGCGCCACACCAGCACAAACTTGCGGCAGGCATTGATCTGGGCACTACCAACTCACTGGTTGCTACAGTACGAAGCGGACAGGCAGAGACACTGCCGGATGAGCAGGGTCGCCAGCTGCTGCCCTCTGTCGTGCGCTACCAGCAAGGGCAGATTCAGGTTGGCCACGAGGCGCTCCAGGCTGCCACAACCGACCCGCTCAACACCATCGCATCCGTAAAGCGCCTGATGGGGCGCAGTGTTGACGATCTAAAAACCCTGGGTGACCGGCTGCCTTACGCGTTTCAGCAGCAGGACTCTGCGGTTCCCCGCATCCATACCGTGGCTGGAGATGTCAGCCCCATCGAGGTCTCGGCCGAGATTCTAAAGGTACTGGCCGCCCGTGCAGAGGCCAGCCTGGGTGGCAAACTGAATGGTGTTGTCATCACCGTCCCCGCCTATTTTGATGATGCTCAGCGCCAGGCGACCAAAGATGCCGCCAAACTGGCCGGCCTCAATGTGCTGCGGCTGCTCAATGAGCCGACTGCAGCAGCGGTGGCCTATGGGCTGGATCGCAGCCAGGAAGGGGTACACGCCATCTACGACCTGGGTGGTGGCACCTTTGATATTTCAATCCTGCGACTGAATCAAGGGGTGTTTGAAGTGCTCTCCACCGGGGGCGACTCCGCGCTGGGTGGCGATGATTTTGACCGCCTGGTAGCGGCTTGGATCATGCAGCAGGCCGGCATTGAAGATGACGCAGGCCACGCCATGTTGCGCCGGCTGATGCGAGATGCCTGCGCGGCCAAAGAGGCGCTGACCGATGCCGAGAGCACCCAGCTGGATATCGAACTTGAGGATGGCAGCCGCTGGCAGGGTGAGCTGGATCGCGCCACCTTCAACCAACTGGTCGAGCCGCTGATCCGCAAGACCCTGGCACCCTGTCGCCGCGCCCTGCGTGATGCAGGCCTGAACACCGATGAGGTTGAAGATGTGGTCATGGTGGGTGGCTCGACACGCATGCTGCGGGTACGCGAGATGGTGGGCGAATTTTTTGGTGTTCCGCCGCTGGTGGATATTGATCCAGATAAGGTCGTTGCCGTGGGTGCTGCAATCCAGGCTGATATTCTGGTGGGCAACAAGCCCGAAGATGAGATGCTGCTGCTGGATGTTAACCCGCTCTCTCTGGGCATCGAGACCATGGGCGGGCTGGTCGAGAAGATCATCCCGCGCAACACCACCATCCCGGTGGCGCGCGCCCAGGAGTTTACCACCTTCAAGGATGGCCAGACCGCCATGGCCGTCCATGTACTGCAGGGTGAGCGTGAACTGGTCTCCGACTGCCGCTCACTGGCCCGCTTTGAACTGCGCGGCATCCCCCCCATGGTGGCCGGCGCAGCCCACATCCTGGTCACCTTCGAGGTGGATGCCGATGGCCTGCTGCATGTCACTGCCAGGGAGCAGAGCAGCGGAGTCGAGGCCAGTGTCGAGGTGAAGCCCTCTTACGGCCTGAACGACAACGAGATCGAAGAGATGCTGCGCGCCTCCATGGCGCATGCACAGGAAGATATGGACGCACGCCGCCTGCGTGAACAGCAGGTAGAGGCCAAGCGTGTTATCGAGGCGCTGGCCTCGGCACTGGCAGCCGATGGTGAGCAGCTGTTGACGAAAGAGGAGCAAGCGCCTATAAAAAAGGCATTTCAACAGCTCGTTGTGCTCAGTGAATCGGATGATCACGAGGCAATCAAGCAGGCGGTCGAGGCACTTGAAAAGAGCTGCGAGTTCTATGTTGAACGACGCATGAATGCCAATATTCACAAGGCAATGGCGGGACAAAAGGTGGATGACTTCAATGACTAAAATCATATTCTTGCCACATGAGGAGCTCTGCCCCGAAGGGGCGGTGATCGAAGCAGAACCCGGCGTCAGTATCTGTGAAGCTGCACTGGAGAACGACATCGAGATCGAGCACGCCTGCGAGATGTCCTGCGCCTGCACCACCTGCCATGTCATCATCCGTGAAGGGTTTGACTCGCTGGAAGAGTCGGATGAATTTGAGGATGACATGCTGGACAAGGCGTGGGGGCTGGAGCCAGAATCCCGCCTGAGCTGCCAGGCCATCGTGGGTGAAGAGGATCTGGTGGTAGAGATCCCTAAATACACCATCAACATGGTGGCTGAAAACCATTAGGAGCCGTGTTATGAGTCTTAAGTGGACTGATTCACTCGATCTTTCCATCGCCCTGGATGAAGCCCATCCTGATGCAGATCCCAGTCATCTTAATTTTGTGGATCTCCGTAACATGATCCTGGCGCTGGATGAATTTGATGATGACCCCGCACACTGCGGCGAACGCATCCTGGAAGCGGTAACGCTGGCCTGGATTGACGAGAAAGAGTAGACCACAACCACCGCATCGGTGCAGAGCGCATAGAAGATATCCTCAACGCGGCATTGCCTGCCATGGGTCGATACCGTCCGCCACAGCCATGCTCCTCGCCATACATCACAGTGGAAGGCTATGCACGTCTTCAGGCAGAGTCGAAGACGCTGTGGGTGCGGCGTGCAGAGGTGACCAAGGCACTGGCTGCGGCCGCCGCAGAGGGTGATCGCTCCGAGAATGCAGAGTACATCTATCGTAAAAAAGAGCTGGGCGGGATCGACCGGCGCATCCGCTATCTGCAAAAACGGCTGCCTGATCTGAAGGTGGTAATGGAGCCGCCCAGTGATCCCTCCCGCATCTTCTTTGGTGCCTGGGTCAGGCTGGAGGATGAATCAGGCAGTGAGGTGGTCTACCGGATTGTCGGCCCCGATGAGTTTGACTTTGAAAAAGGCTTTATCAGTATGGACTCCCCAATGGCCAAGGCTCTGCTAAAGAGGGGCGTCGATGATGAGGTGGCCGTGCCCATACCGGCAGGCAAGGCCATCTACTATGTGCTGGCGGTAAGTTACCAGCCTGTATGCTGAAGTTTGCACTACCGCAGCTGCTTTGAAACAATGCGCCAAGCCTGAATTTTGGTAACAAATAGAGAGATGACTATGTCTTTGATTAAACCCTTTACCGGCCTGCGCCCCGCGCGTGAACGCGCTGAAGATGTGATGGCCCCACCCTATGACGTATTAAGCAGGGAGGAGGCAAAACAGAAGGTGATAAAGCGCCCCTGGAGTTTCCTGCATCTCTCACGGCCAGAGATCGACCTGCCGGATGATGTTGATCAATACGCCCCAGAGGTCTATGCCAAAGCGGCCGAGATGCTGGCCTCACTGCAAAGCGATGGCATCCTCTCTCCAGACCCGCATCCTATTTACTATGTCTACCGCATCTGGGTGGATACCCATGTGCAGACCGGCCTGGTGGCAGTGGCCTCAGTGGAGGCCTATGACACTGGCCGCATCAAACGGCATGAGCTCACCCGTCCTGAAAAAGAGGATGACCGGATGCGCCAGATAGATGCAATCAACGCCCAGACCGGGCCGGTGCTTCTGGCCTACAGAGCCGACAAGATGCTGGATACCATTCTGGCTAGAACCGCAGAGTCTCCGCCGGATGTAAATGCCGTTGCGGAAGGCAATGTGATGCACCAGCTCTGGCTAATCATAGATCAGGATACCTGCGACACCATCACCCGCGCCGTTGATGCCATGTCGTCACTCTATGTGGCCGATGGCCACCACCGTGCTGCTGCGGCCTCAAGAGTGGCCGCCCAGCGTAAAGCAGACAACCCCAACCACACGGGCGATGAACCCTACAACTACTTTCTGAGCGTGATGTTTCCCCATTGCGACCTGCATATCTTCGATTACAACCGTGTAGTGAAGGATCTCAATGGTCTGACCCAGCAGGAGTTCCTTGAAAAACTTGAAGAGGCCTTCCAGGTAACCCCCAGCCCTCACCCCTACCGTCCCGCATGCAGTGGTGAGTTCGGCATGTACCTGAAGGGGCGCTGGTACCGTCTGGAGCTCCATCCAAACCGCATCCCCACCGCTGCCCCGGTAGCAAAGCTGGATGCCAGCCTGCTGACCGATAACCTGCTCGACCCCATCCTGGGCATCAAGGATCTGCGGCGGGATGATCGCATCGATTTTGTGGGCGGCATCCGTGGTCGATCAGGCCTGGAGGGGCCGGTAGACCGGGGCGAAATGGCCGTGGCATTTGCACTCTTCCCCGTCACCATGGACGAACTGATAGCGGTGGCAGATGCCAATGAGATCATGCCCCCAAAATCCACCTGGTTTGAACCAAAACTGCTCGATGGGCTGGTAAGCCATCTGCTGGATTAACACGGATTTTATCATCCTCTCTCCATTAATGAACGGGCTGACGAATGGTTAGTGTCGTTTCAAACCTCCCTGCGGAGAAGCAGCTGGATAAGCAGGCCATAGCGGCCTGGGTAGACTCCGTCAGCCAGCGTTTCAGCACAACTGAACAGGCGCTGCTGCGCGATGCCTGCAAACTGATGTTTAGCGCCCGCCAGGGCAGTACCCAGCCATCGGGCGAATGCACAGTGCGTTACCTGCTCTCCGTGGCAGACATCCTTGCCGGGCTGGGGATGGATCATGAAACCATCGTCGCAGCGCTGCTGCATGACCTGCTGAACTCTGAAGCCATTGATGTAGAGCTGCTGCGCGAGCGTTTCGGCAAAGGCGTGGCAGGAATGGTCGAAGATATGGCACGCATCGGGCTGGTGGCAGGCACTCAGCGAAACCTCACCCAGGGGACAGACAGCCAGCATGCAGAGAACCTGCGGCGCATGCTGTTGAGCATTGCCGATGATGTGCGAGTGGTGCTGATCGTTCTGGCAGAGTGCCTGCATGGGTTGCGTACCGTAAAGAACTTCCCGGATGAGGTGCGGCAGCAGGTTGCGCTGGAGGTGCGGGAGATCTATGCGCCGCTGGCCAACCGCCTGGGGATCTGGCAGATCAAGTGGGAGCTGGAAGACCTTGCCCTGCGCTACCTGGATCCAGAGGCCTACCAGGAGGTGGCGAGCCAGCTGGATGGGCGCAGAGAGGAGCGGGAACGCTTTATCGCCGATGTCATCAAGATGCTGCAGGCAAAGTTCCACGAGCACGGGGTCAAGGCAGAGATTTTTGGCCGCCCCAAACACATCAACAGCATCTGGCGAAAAATGCAGCGCAAAGCGGTCGACATTGATCAGATCTTTGACCTGCGAGCTGTGCGTGTGCTGGTGGACTCCATCGCCGACTGTTATGCCGTGCTGGGCATAGTTCATGGGTTGTGGCGGCATATTCCGGGCGAGTTTGATGACTACATTGCAACCCCCAAGGCCAATATGTACCAGTCACTGCATACCGCCGTGGTAGGGCCGGGTGGCAAAAATATGGAGGTGCAGATCCGCACGCATGAGATGCATCAGCATTCAGAGCTGGGTGTGGCGGCACACTGGGCCTATAAAGAGGGTAAAAAGCAGGACTGCGAATTTGAGCGGCGCATTATCATGATGCGCAACTGGCTTGAACTAAAAGATGAAGAGAGTGGGGCAGAGGACTTCTTCGATCGCTTTAAAGCTGAATTTGAACCGGTACAGACCTATGTGCTGACCCCCCAGGGCAAAGTGATAGAGCTGCCAAAAGGCTCCACCCCGGTTGATTTTGCCTACGCGATCCACTCAGATGTAGGCCACCGCTGCCGTGGAGCCAAGGTCGATGGCCACATTGTCCCGCTCACTCACCAACTGGAGAGTGGACACACAGTAGAGATCATTACCGTGCGTGAGGGCGGCCCCAGCCGGGACTGGCTAAGCCCGCACCACGGCTACATCAAAACCGCGCGCGCCCGTAACCGGGTGAGGCAGTGGTTTCGACACCAGGATTTTGAACAGCATGTGCAGATGGGGCGCAGCAACCTGGATCGGGAATTTAACCGGCTGGGCGTTGAAAAAACGGATCTTGACAGGCTGGCAATAAAATTCAATCTGCAAAAGACCGAAGATCTTCTCGCCGCAGTGGGCAGGGGGGACATCTCACCCATTCAGGTTGCCAGTGCAACGGGTGAGCGAAAACAGCCTCTTCCCAGCAAAAAGAGGCCACCACACAATCGGCATAAAGATAAGCCAAGAGGGGAGATCGTGGTTGAAGGTGTGGACGATCTGATGACCAACATCGCCCGCTGCTGCAAGCCGGTGCCGTATGACGCCATTATCGGCTACATCACGCAGGGGCGCGGAGTAACGGTGCATCGCAAGGATTGCGCCATGGTGAATCGGCTGGAAGAGCCACAGCAGCAGCGGCTTATCAGCGTGGCCTGGAGTAATCAGAAAATTGATTCAACCTACCCCGTCGGTGTGCAGGTCAACGCACAGGATCGAAAAGGCCTGCTGGGTGAAATATCATCTGTCTTTACCAATGAAAAACTGGACATCATCGGCGTGCTCTGTCGTTCCAATCGCAAGAATGATACCGCCAGCATGCAGTTTACCGTAGAGATATCGGACATCTCACAGCTCAGCCGAGTCTTGAATCAGATTGCCCAGATGTCAGAGGTGTATGAAGTGCATCGTAAGGTGTAGCTTAAATAACCGAATAACCGGGGTCAGAGTAAAGTCAAATGTGCCAAACTCATCTTTTACAACAAAAACACATTTTTATGCACACCACACCCAGAATATTTGGGTCTTGGCAAGACAGAGATGGATCAACAAAAAAACTATCGTGCACTGTTTACTCACCATCTAGATGGTGAGTTGCTGGAGAACATTAGATCAAACACCAGCAAAGGCATGGCGATTGGTCATAATCATTTTAAGGAACAAATCACAGCACTTACAGGTAGAAGGCCAAAGCCTAAGAAATGCGGCCGACCTACTGGATGGCGCAAGGCGGAAAATGAGATTTAACTTTACTCTGACCCCAGTTACCTAAAAGCCGAGTTCTCAGACAGCCTCCTGGCAAAGAGATAAAGTTGAGTGATAGCTGCCTGCCTCATATACTCCCCCGTCTGCAACAAGAAACAGATCAATTTAACCTGCGAGTGTGTGAATGAAGATTGGATTGCTCAATGCCTGTGCCTGTAGTTCCGATGCCGATGATTTCCGGCAGGGATATGGAACCATGTTCCAGCGCTTTTTTACCGAGCATTTCCCCGCTGACTTCTCCCTGCATGAATACAATGTGACACAAAGATACTGGCCAAATGCGCTGCAGGAGTGTGATGGCTGGATTATTGGCGCATCGCAGCACAGCGTCAACGATAAAAACTCATGGATTACAAAGTTGATGGAGTTTGCCTGTGCCTGCCACTTTAACCGGCACCCTCTGATTGGCATTGGCTTTGGCCACCAGGTTATTACTTATGCCCTGGGGGGTGATGTGAACAGATCGCCAAAAGGGTGGGGGGCAGGTCTGCGTAGTTGCATTGTCCGGCAGCAAAAACCCTGGATGAGGCCTGCGTTAGCCTGCTGTGCGCTCAACTTCAGCCATAAAGAGCAAGTGCTGATGCTCCCTGGTGAGGCTACGCTGCTGGCGGGCGACAGCTTCTGTCTGCATCAGATGTATGCCATTGGCGAGCACATCTTTGCCATCCAGGGGCACCCTGAGTATGACCGACCTTTTATGCAGGTATGGCTTGATGAAAACAGAGGGAATCTGACAGCAGAGCAGCATGAACAGGCAATGGCTTCGCTGGATCAACCGATGGATTCCGCTACGGTGGGTCGTTGGATGTGGCAATTTTTTGCATATCAGGATGGTGCAGAGATAGACGCAGACCACCCCTCTTGAACGCAACAGCTTCCTTCGGGTTGAATGAGATGGGTGGAGAGTGGCAATAAGCAAGGTTGGTTTTTCGCCCATCGTTGGTTGTGACCCCAAGGTGCTTGTCCTGGGTTCGATGCCTGGCGAGGCATCACTCAAGCAAGTGCAATACTATGCGCATCCATACAATGCATTTTGGTACATCATGGGCGGCCTTTTACACTTTAGTGTCGATGCAGCCTATGCCGAAAGAGTTACGCAGCTTAAAAAAAACAGGATAGCACTTTGGGATGTTCTTCAAGAGTGCGAGAGGGAAGGAAGCCTGGATTCATCCATCATCGGCAGCAGCATTAAAACAAATGATTTTTCCCGCTTGCTGACGTTGCATCCGAGCATTCAGCTTATTGTATTCAATGGCGCCACAGCGGAGAGAGAGTTCAAAAAAAGGGTGCTTCCCGATTTAGACAGGCAGCACCAGCTTATCCAGATGATTCGGCTTCCATCAACCAGCCCGGCTATGGCAACCCTGAGCAGGGAGCAGAAGATGGCTCAATGGTCAGTGATTGTAGAGGCAATCTGAACAGTCACCTCGTTTCATGGCTCTGTGGGGTCGCCTGAATATATGGTTTGATGATTGGCTACACGTCGTCGCCGTCATCAATAAAGCGGGTTGCAAGTAATGTTAATATGGCGGTGTTGACGCTGCCGGCATATTTTATCTCTTGATGAGGCAGCATGACCCCCTCTTTTGCTTTGTAGTCATTGTACTCTGTCCGGAACTGCATCGTCATGCCCCCTATTTGAAGCGTGCCGATAACGACCTCAATCAGGTGTGTCTCCTTGTTGACATGGTAATCGGTTACCAATTCATTCTCTTTTAATGTCAAGCAGTAGCGCCCCTCTTTTTCTGAAAGCGTTATATCGGCTATTCGCTCTTGCAGCATGAGGGGATTGTAGAGCCGCATACGCTGCAGGCGCATTGAATCCAGCATTGGCCCTTCCGCCCTGACCTGCTTTGTGTCGTTGTATATCTTCAGCCCCTGGTCGCCAAACAGGATGCGGGTTTCACTGCTGTCCGGGTAGGTCAGTTCAACCTGTAGCTTCTCTGGTAGTGCAATATTTCTAAGGTCGTTGCCGTGGGTGTTTTTGGCAATCGCATTGAGACGCCATATCTGCTGATACGGATTGTTGAGTTTCTCTAAAGCCTCTGTGCCACCATAGCTGGTGATCATCTGTTGCACTATCTTATCTGCTGAAGTGGTGTTGGCAGAGAGATTCAGTGACACCAAAAGTGTAAATAGAGAAATGTAGATTAGGGCAAGTTTATGTTTCATCTGCATGGCTCTCTGGTAGAGGGGGTAAAAAATGCCTTCCCTGGCAAGGCTTGGTTGAACTTTTTAGCCAAGTGCAGCCAGTGCAGCATCATAGTCAGGCTCTTGGGTGATCTCAGGAACCTGCTCGGTGTAGATCACTTTGCCGGTTGTATCAATAACCACAATTGCGCGTGACAGTACGCCAGCAAGGGGGCCGTCAATGATGCGGACACCATAGTCGTCACCAAAGTCATGGTTGCGCATTTCACTTGCGGATATGACGTTGGTCAGCCCTTCAGCACCGCAAAAACGTTTCTGGGCAAAGGGCAGGTCGTCGGAGACACAGAGTACGGTGGTGTTATCCAGCGCATTGGCTTTTGCATTGAAAAAGCGGACGGAGGCGGCGCAGACATCGGTATCGACGCTTGGGAAGATGTTCAGAATAACCCGCTTTCCACGAAGATCTTCAGCAGTGATGTCTGAGAGATCTGTCTTTGTCAGTAAAAAACCGGGAGCCTGACTGCCAACGGCTGGTAGCGATCCGATGGTGTTGATCGGGTTATCCTTAAGTGTGATTTGTGTCATGTTCAGTTACCTTTATAAAATGATGAAGTGAAGTAAAGCCTCTAAAACTGCAACTGCATTTCCGGTGGGGAAAAGGGTTACGCCTCTACTTTGACCTCAACGGGATCGCACTCCCAAAGGCCATGTTTGGTGCAGTATGACAAGGCGGTCAAGCTGAGTTCGTCCGTTGTTGGAACCAGATTGAAGGTGACTTCAGCCTGACCTTTTGTGCCGTTGCCGCCCAGGGTGCCGGGTGGGAAGCTGGCTTCGGCAACCAGTGTCTGTCCGTTGTAGAGTTGAATGGAGCGGATGTAGTGGTCATTGTCATCCGGGTGCGAATAGGCGTTGCCCATGGTGACGGTGACGGGGAATTTCTCTCCAGCTTTTGCACTCTCTGCGCACTGGATAAAGGGGGAGTGACGGTCGATGTAGTCTTTGCGGGTCTCTCTTTCGACCTGATCAATATCTTGGTAGCGGTTAATTTTTGGCATGTTGTTCTCCTCGTCTGTGATGCGTCACCAACAAAAGTGACTTTATGTTGGCATCACGCATTGAATATGTCAACCTGAATTTTGATAAATAGCAGAAAAAGTCACTGAGGACTACGCTGGCGGGTTACTGTTCAGCGTTCATGCCAGCTGTGGTCGCGCAGATTTTGTTGCTCCTGCTCGTCTGCTTCGAGTATTTGAGCCAGCTCTTTTCGCGCCATACGGGAGATATGGATACGTTTGTCCAGTGCGTCGGTTTGATACATTTTTTGCAGCAGTGCCTCTTCATGGTCACGGAATATGTGTGCCATCTGCTTCGCCTGAAAGGCGCCATAGCCCAGTTGTTTCAGTGCATCTTCGCCCAGCAGCAGGGCGGACTCTTGAATCTCCCTGCGAAATAGCGGGATATCCCGTTTGAGAAATTCCATAGCGGTGGCCATGCCACGTGCGCGCGCCAGGATGGTCAGCTGTGGAAAGTGCTGCTGTGCCAGGTCGGCAATTGCCAGCACCTTCTCTGGGTCATCAACGGTAATGATCAGCAGTCTGGCGCGGTCTGCTCCGGCAGAGTGGAGCATATCCAGGCGACTGGCATCCCCGTAGTAGACGCGATAACCGAAGCGCCGCGCATCCTCTATCTGGTCCGGGTTGTGATCCAGTATGGTGGTTGTGATCCGGTTGGCGTGTAGCAGGCGACCTACGGTGCGTCCAAACCGACCAAATCCGGCGATAATGACCGGGTTGTCGGGATCTTCAATGGTGTCTGCTGGTTGCTGGCCTCCAAGATGCAGAAAGCGGGGTTCGATAAATCGTTCATTGAGCAGCAGCAGCAGCGGTGTTGCCATCATAGAGAAGGCAACGACCACAAACAGCAGGCTGGCCCACTGCTGTTCCAATGCGTTGGCGGCAACAGCGGCGGTAAAAAGCACAAACGCAAACTCACCCCCCTGGCCCAGCAGGCAGGCAAACAGCCCCTGCTGACTTGCGGGGAGTTTCTCTGTCCGGGCAATGGCGATCAGCACGGCCAGCTTCACCAACAGCAGCCCCAATACCAGTGCGATGATGAGCCACGGCTTCTCCAACAGAAGTCCAAAGTCGATGGTCATGCCGATGGAGATAAAAAAGAGCCCCAGCAGCAGCCCCTTGAATGGCTCGATCTCAATCTCCAGCTCATGCCGATATTCAGACTCGGCCAGCAGAACGCCGGCCAGAAAGGTTCCCAGCGCCATGGACATGCCAACGGCATCCATCAGCAGGGCGATGCCAATGACCAGCAGTAGCGAGAAGGCGGTGAATATCTCTCGCAGGCGGGTGGCGGCAATAAAGCGGAAGATTGGGCGGATCAGAAAGTGGCCGCCGATAATGATGGCTCCAATGACCGCTATCACCTTCAATGCCTCCAGCAGTGGTTCGCTGCTCTCTCCCATATTGCTGCCCAGCAGGGGGATCAGGGTCAGCATCGGGATTACGGCAATATCCTGAAACAGCAGGATGGAGAAGACTGACTGCCCGGTGGGTGTCGAGAGCTGGTTTCTCTCTTTCAGGCTCTGGAGTGCAATGGCGGTGGATGATAGTGACAGCCCCATTGCGATGATCAGGGCGCTGCCCCAGGGGAGCCCCAGCAGGCTGCATATTGCAAAGATGATCACTGCAGTGGCGATCACCTGGATGCTGCCAATGCCAAATATGGGGCGGCGCATGCTCCACAGCCGTTTGGGGTTCAGCTCAAGCCCGATCAGAAACAGCAGCAGTACCACGCCAAACTCAGCAAAGTGCAGGATGTCACGGCTGTTGGAGATCAGGGCCAGCCCCCAGGGGCCGATGGCAACGCCTGCAATCAGGTAGCCGAGCACTGAGCCAAGCCCCAGCCGTTTCGCAAAGGGGACGGCTACGACGGCCGCGCCCAGGTAGATCAGGCTGTTGGCCAGCAGGTCGTGATCATTCATGGTCTGTTTCCGCGAGGTAGTTGAGCAGCAGCTGCCGGTATTGGCTGGCTTGGTTCTCTATCTCTGCTTCAGTGATGCGGTGGGCGCTATAGACCACGAAAGGGGCAAGGTACTGCATGCCGCAGTGGATGGCCATCTGTTCGTATGGCCGCAAAAAATGCTCGATAGGGAATCGGTCATAGCCGCCCAACTGGTATGACGCCCTGCTGTGGCCGACGGTTACTGCTGACATGAGCTTTTTTCCACGCAGTGCAAACCCGCCTTCATGCAGTGCAAACCGCTCCTCCAGCACGCAATCCTGCCACTGCTTCAATATGGCTGGTGCGCTGTACCAGTAAAAAGGGTGGTGAAAAATGATGAGACTGGCCGAGAGCAGCAGCTGCTGCTCCAAGCGGACGTTGATATGAAAATCAGGGTATTTTTCATAGAGATCAACAACCTTAACCCCTGGGATGTTCTTTACTGCGTGCAGCAGTGGGCGGTTGATACGGGATTGCTGGGGGTATGGGTGGGCAAAAAGAATGAGAATCTTGCCGCTGTTGGTTAGTGCTGTTTCCATGGTCTTCAGAGTGAACCTTAATTATGTAGCGCGCTGACAGGATGGCAACAAATATGATTGTATACTGGCAATTCGGTGATGATTTGTCAAGATTAAGTTATGCTTGAACGAACTATTCTATATATAGGGGAGAGACGGATGAAAAGGTGGAAGTGCATGACCTGTGGTTATATCTATGATGAGGCAAAGGGTATGCCTGAATTTGGCATTGAGCCGGGAACGCTTTTTGAAGATCTGCCGGATAATTGGGAGTGTCCTGACTGCGGCTCCCCCAAGGATGATTTTATTGTCGTTGGCAGTTGAAGCCAGGCTTTTACCTGCTGCCCGGCCTGGCTGGGGTGGCAGGTTTTACAGAAGCCGCTTCGGTTATAACTTGATAGGCATTCGGTAGCGTGTGCCGTTAACATTTAGAATAATGCCGTTTTCAGTGATCTCATCAAGGAAGATGCCGTCACTTATCAATGAGTTTTCGCTGTAGCGTGTTGAGTTGATATATACAAATCTTTTGGCGGGTGTTTTGGAATACATGTGGACGCTGATTCTCATATCTGCCAGCTGCAGGTTTTTAATTTCACTGCGCTCTTGAGCTTTTGCGCGTTCCTGGTCGGCTTGTGTATCTGAACTGGCAGTAGCGATTGCTTGCGTAGGCGCTGCTGTTTTTATAGTGCTCGGCTCATGGGTTGCCGTTGTGGTTTTGTCACTGCGGCTGCGTTGGCTGATCAGGTGACCAAACCCAGGCGCGCTCTGTTTGCTAAAGCCTGCGCCAGGCGTTTCATCTATTGCTGCCTGTGCAGCCATGGTCTTGCGGCTGGCCGTTTGATGCGCAGGCTGTGGCTCTGCCAGCTCTTTCGTTACGGCAGAGGCTGGTTCCCGAGCAGCCTGCGTTTGCACCTGCGAAGCCCCTTTGTCTGACTCCATCGTATAGATTACCAGCAGTGTAACGATGGCTGATGTGATGCAGGCAGTTGCGATCAGTATAAGCAGAAGGCTTTTATTGGTGCTCTTTTTTTCAAGCGGATAGGCTGGTGGCACAGTGCCGCTGCTGGGCGCGCGGTTGTTCTGCTCTGCCTTGTTGAGGGCTTCGAGTATGAGAGACATCCTATCTTTCTACCGCAGTCAGTAGCGGTACGTCGGCCTTTTTCGTCAATGTGTTCAATAGAATGATGGTCTCTTTTCCAGCAATGCCATCTGCCTTCAATGAGTTTTTCTGCTGAAATTTTATTACCAGCTCTTCAAGGGTGGCATCAAAGATGTCGCTGCTTTTGGTGTCGTGAATACCCAGTGTGGCTTTGATCTGATTGCGGAACTGCTGCACATCTTCTCCCCTGTTTCCACGTTCGAAACGCATGCGCCTCTTGGGTGGCTGCCAGAAGATCAGGTACTCTCCAAACCAGTGTTTATCTGCTTCATTGAATCTGATTCTTGCGGTTTTTTTGCCGCAGCTCAGCAGCATGCCCTCTTCATTCAATGCGCTTATGAGCAGGTGTTGCCAGTGGCCTCTGTTGCTCTGCAGCTCAATAATGGCAGGGCGGTTGTAGCGCCTCAGGTTGTTCCAGGTTCCCTGGCTCTGCACACAGCTTAATCCGGCACTGTTCGCTATATCACAAGCGGTACGGCCTGCCTCGGGCCGGTATGTTATACCCCAGAGGCCAAATAGATCATTGACTGCGGTTTCACTGCCACTGTTGCAGTTACTGTCGTTCAGCAGATCGTTTAGTGTAATGGCTGTGTTGTAGGTTCTGTGCTTGTCGCTTTTAACGGTTGCCAGCGCGGTATCTACAATCAGGGGTGTGCGCCTGTTTTGATGGATGGATAGAATGGTCTCCCGTTCTGGTTTTGCTGGTTGCGCATTATCGGGTTGTAATGTGGCTGGTTCAGGGGCTGTGGTCTCTTTTGTAATGGGCTGAATTGCACTCTGTGTGGAAGCTGATTTGCTGATAACGCGCGGCTCCTCAGCTGATGGGGTGTCCAGCCGACCCCATGGCGGAAGAGTGTAGGCGGCCACCGCAAAACTGGTCAGTATGATGCTGGCAGCAACGATCTTTCTGGTTGGGTTGAAAAAACCGCTTTTGGCGTTTGGCAGTATTTCACAGGCGGCCTGGGTGACCATTTTTGCATCAATGGTGTCTGCGTTCTTGGCGTAGGCTCCCAGCAGGGCACGGTCGCAGATGATGTTGATCAGGCGGGGTGTGCCGTTGCAAAGATGGTGGATTTTGTCTATTGCCGGGCTGGAGAATATGGGGCGCTGCACCCCTGCTATCCACATGCGGTGACGGATATAGGCAGCGGTCTCTACCTGTGACAGTGGTGCTATATGGTATCTCGCCGTGATGCGCTGGGTCAGTTGTCGCATGACAGGGCGGGCCAGCATATCCTGAAGCTCGGGTTGGCCAACCAGTAGTATTTGCAGCAGTTTGTGTTTGGATGTCTCCAGATTGGTCAGCAGGCGAACTTGTTCCAGTACCTCATCCGAGAGGTTTTGTGCCTCATCAATAATAAGGATGGTTCGCCTGCCTTGGGTGTGGTTGTCTAATAACTTCTTGTTCAGCAGGTCAATCAATACCTTGATGCTGGCGGTCTCATCCGGGTATTGAAGGTGTAGCTCATCACAGATATTGGCGACCAGCTCCAGGGCCGTCTGCTTGGGGTTTAAAATGAAGGCGATATCGATGGTTTTAGGCAGCTGCTCCAGCAGGCAGCGGCAGAGTGCGGTCTTTCCTGTGCCAACCTCTCCGGTCAATAGCACAAATCCATTGGTTTCAAACAGGCCGTATCTCAAGTGGGCGAGGGCATCTTCATGCCTCTGGCTCATGTAGATGAACTTGGGGTCTGGGGTGATGGAGAATGGCGCTTCATCAAACCCAAAGTAACTTTTATACATGGAGGTCTGCTGGCCTGTATCAGCTAAGGTGTATCGCAGTGGGCGCTATTTTCTCAAGAATCAGGAGTGAATGATAGGGGGAGGGGCTTTGCAACGGCCCCTCTCGATTTGTGGTGGGGGTGGCGCTTAGTAGACACCAACATCCAGATAGCTGCGAGAGAGTTTGGTTAGGGCAATAACGTAGGCTGCGGTGCGGTAGTCCTCAATGCCGCTTTCCCGGTGGTAGGTTTCGATGATCTCCTGTAGCGCCAGGCGCATGCTGTCATCCAGCCCTGAGCGTACCAGGTCAAACTCATCTGCGCCCCGTACCAGCTCTTTCTGAATCCAGTCGGGGACAGGGCCGTTGCTCATGGCCTCAAGTGCATGCACGATGTGCTGACCACGCGCCTCATCAAAGCGACGTTGCAGGCGTCCAAAGCGGATATGAGTCAGGTTTCTGATCCATTCAAAGTAGGAGACGATGACGCCTCCGGCGTTCATAAAGGCATCGGGAAGGATGATGATGCCTCTCTTTTGCAAGATACGATCGGCCTCAAAAGTGACCGGGCCGTTGGCGGCCTCTGCAATCAGTTTTGCCTTGATGTTGTTGGCGTTTCCTTCATGAATAACGCCCTCCAGTGCGGCGGGGATCAGGATGTCACACTCCAGCTCTAGCCCTTTGGCACCATCGGATGAGAAGGTGGTTCCGGCAAATCCTTTGATGCTTCCGGTATCGTTTTTGTGAAAATAGGCCTGCTGTACCTGGATGCCGTTTTCATTCATGATGACGCCATCATGCTCAATGATGGCGATCACCTTTACGCCATCCTCTTCCGAGAGAAATTTGGCGGCATGGTAGCCCACATTTCCAAGCCCCTGTATGACTACCTTTTTGCCTGCCAGGTCGCCTTTGAATCGGGCGGACTTTACCTCGTCAGGGTGGCGAAAAAACTCCTGCAAGGCGTATTGAATGCCTCGACCCGTGGCCTCGGTGCGCCCACGGATACCACCATGGGCAACGGGTTTTCCTGTCACGCAGGCGACGTGATTGATGTCATCAGGGTTCAGGTGTTTGTAGGTGTCTGCAATCCAGGCCATCTCCCGTTGACCGGTACCCATGTCGGGAGCGGGTACGTTGGTTGCCGGGCTGAGAAAGCCTTTTTCAGCCAGCTCACGAGCAAAGCGACGGGTGATGCGCTGCATCTCATCCCTGGTGTAGTGGCTGGGGTCGATGAACAGCCCCCCCTTTGAACCGCCAAACGGCACATCAACGATAGCGCACTTGTAGGTCATCAGTGCGGCCAGTGCTTCCACCTCCATTTGATCGACCGATGTGGCAAAACGGATACCGCCTTTGGAGGGCAGCCGATGAATGCTGTGAACAGCCCGCCAGCCGGTAAACATCTCAATCTTGCCCTTGATCTCGACAGGGAAGGTGACCTGTAATACGGAGGCACAGGCCTTGATTGCGTTGGCAACCGCCGGGTCGAGGTTCATGATCTGAACGGCTCGATCCACCATGTGATCTACACTCTGTCGGAATGAGAGACCGTCTGTTTTGGCGTGGCTACTCATGTTTTCTGCTCCTGTGTCCTTGATTTCAATGTGATAATCTCTTTGTTGCTTGTTATCCAGTTGAACAAATTTCCACCTGCTTCAGTATATTAGACGATAATTTGAGTGCAGTGGGTGAGTTTTTTTGGGGCTATGCCATATTGAGTGGGGATACAGCTATTTTTCATAGACACAGAGACCACGGAGAACACAGAGTTATCGTTTATAACGTTTAATTCCATTGACCAACCTGGATGTATTAAAATTTATCAGT
>JAKISI010000092.1 GCA_021648685.1 Candidatus Polarisedimenticolaceae bacterium | reverse complement strand
CTTCCAGGGAGTAGCCCGGTTTGTAACTGTAGCTCTCTTGTACAACCTCTTTCATGCGCTGGTTGAAGAGATCCACCTGAATACCCATTGGGCAGGCGCGGGTGCATTCGCCGCAGCCGGTACAGCGCCCAACCAGGTGCATGGCGCGAGTCAGGTGCCAGGAGAACACGCCTTTTTTATGCGCGGCCGGATCGATCCAGCTGGGCGTGGTCTCATCGGTAATACAGGTATTGCATGAGCAGTGAGGGCAGACCTCGCGGCAGGCATAGCATTTGAAGCAGCGGTCGAAGTCTGTCCGCCAGAAGGCAAAACGCTTGTCCAGCTCCAGCTCCATGAGTGTGGCGACATTTTTTGAGGTCGCTTCATAGGGGCTGGAGCGGTCAACGTCTGGTTTTTCGCCGGGGAAGAAGTCGGTCTCATGCGGTGTCATGACATCGCAGCCGATACACTTGCTGGCGCGGTTGCCATCGTGCAGGCTGCCATCCCACTTTTCAGGATGGGAGACAACACCTTCGCAAGGAACTCCCAGGATGTAGATCTCATCGCGTTTCAGCTGATTTTCGGCGATCAGTTGAACGATGGCGCGGATGTCACAACCCTTGCCGATAATGGCGGTCTTCTTCCAGCCCTTGCGGGTATACTCGTGGCGCTTGTTGAGGTAGAGCGGCAGTGAGTTGATGCAGCGTGGATCATAGATCAGTTTGTCTACATCCTCGGCCTTGCGTATGAAAATCGGCGTTGTGCGTGAGGGATCGCTCCCTTCGGCATAGCCGATGACGACATCAACGTCGCCATTTTCCAACAGCTGGCGGGCCTGGTTACGGATTTGTTCGATCATGCGGACTCCTGATTTTTCTGCACCAGAAACTGGGCGTAGGGGTCAACAACTTCGTCATCATATTGCGGATGACGGCCTAACTCCCGAACCTTTTCGGTAAAGGCATCAATCACTTCTGTCCATTTGATCGCTTCTGCTGCGGATATCCAGGAGAACTCAATGCGCTCGATATCAATACCATGGAAGTCCATCAGTTGACGAAAGGTGGTGTTACGCCGACGGGCATAATAGTTGCCTTCGTTGTAGTGACAGTCGCCAGGGTGACAGCCAGAGATGAAGACGCCATCAGCGCCCTGTTCGAAGGCCTTGATCATGAATTGTGGATCAATACGGCCTGAGCACGGCAGGCGTACCATACGCACGTTGGGCGAATAATCCATCCGGCTGGTACCCGCAAGGTCGGCGCCCGAGTATGTGCACCATTTGCAGACGAAGGCCATGATCTTTGGTTCAAAGTCATGTATTACAATTTTCTTTCCCATGTATCAGCTCTTTTAAATCGGAAGACTTAAATAATGTCCCCGCCAAAGGCGGTGATCTGGGCATAGACCTGCTCGTTGGTGTAACCCATAAGCTCGATGCTTTTGGAGCGGCATGCGGTGTTACAGATGCCACAGCCCTGGCAGAGCCCTGGGTTCACATAGGCGGCCCATTTACGGAAGTTTCCATTGCGGTCTTTCAGCTCGACTCGGTCGATGGCAAGGTAGGGACATACAGTGACGCAGTCCCAGCAGTTCATGCACTTCTCCTGGTCGACGATGGCCACCTCCGGGTCGCGCATCATCTCATCTTTGGAGAAGAGGCCAAGCACCTTTGCAGCGGTTGCAGAGGCTTGTGAGACCGTCTCTGGGATGTCTTTTACACTCTGGCAGGCACCTGCCAGATAGATGCCGCCGGTTGATGACTCGACCGGCATCAGCTTTGGATGTTGTTCAGAGAAAAAGCCGTGTTTGTCGTAGCCGATGCCCAGGGTCTGTGCGACCTGTTCGGAATCGCCCTGTGGCACCATCGCGGTGGCCAACACCACCATATCGGCTTCAACATCGACTGCCTGGCCGGTAAGGGTGTCGGCACCCTTGACCAGGATTTTGTCCCCCTTCTTGGTCAGGCGGGAGACTCGGCCACGGATGTAGTTGGCACCTTCATCCTGGGCGCGGTTAATAAACTCTTCGTAACCCTTGCCACCGGCACGGATATCCATATAGAAGACGTAGGATTGGCCATGATGCACGGCATGCTTGTAGAGCATGGTGTGCTTGGCGGTGTACATGCAGCAGATCTTGGAGCAGTACTCCACGCCCTTGTTGCAGTCCCGTGAGCCTACGCAGGCGATGAAGACGACAACCTCTGGAATCTTGCCATCGGATGGGCGACGGATCTGACCACCTGTGGGGCCGGAGGCAGAGGCCAGGCGTTCAAATTCCAGCCCGTTGATGACATCCACCAGACGACCTGCATCGGAGCGAGGCAGTGCCTTGCGCATCTTGGCGGTCAATTTTTTGGGCGTCATGTGCGGTGGACGCCAGCCGCCATACTCGCGGTAGACATTTGGCATCAGCTGGAAGCCGGTTGCCACGATGACAGCGCCAAATTCAATCTCTTTGATCTCATCCTGCTGGGTGAAATCGATGCAGTCAGGGCCGCAGACATCGGCGCAGAGGCCGCATTTGTCCTTCAGGATTTTAGGGCATTCCGTATTGTCGATGACCGGTACGGTAGGTACTGCCTGTGGGAATGGAATGTAGATAATAGGGCGTTTGACCAGCCCCATCTCAAACTCACTCTCGGTGGAAAAGGGGCATTTTTCCCAACATTCACCACAGCCGGTGCAGAGATCGTCGATAACGTATTTTGCTTTTTGGCGAATACGGGCTTTGAAGTTACCGATGAAGCCGTCCAGCTTCTCCAGTTCAGCGTAGGCGTGAATGGTGATCAGCGGGTGGTTTTGCACCTCCACCATGCGCGGTGTCATGATGCACTGAGAGCAATCCAGGGTAGGGAAGGTCTCGGAGAGCCGTGCCATGTTGCCGCCCAGTGAAGGCTCGCGTTCAACGATGTGTACCTCAACGCCTGCCTGGGCCAGATCCAGTGAGGCCTGGATGCCGGCGATACCACCACCAACAATCAGCGCCCGCTTGGTCAGTGGCATGACGTAGCGTTCCAGTGGCTTGTTGAACTTGATACGTTCAACCATCATCTTGGTCAGATCCTTTGACTTGGCAGTACCCACTTCCTTGTCATCATGCACCCAGGAGCACTGCTCGCGGATGTTGGCGATCTCTACCTTGAATGGGTTTAGTCCTGCTGCCTCTGCCGCGTTACGGAAGGTGGCTTCGTGCATCTTGGGGCTACAGGCGGAGACGATACAGGCATCCAGCCCTTTCTCTTTAATTGCCTTCTTGAACATCTCCTGCCCGGGGGCGGAGCACATGAATTTACAATCTTCGACATGCACTACGCCGTCCTGCTCACTGGCGTATTTAGCCACCGCAGCAGTATCAACGGTGCGTGCAATGTTATTGCCGCACTGACAGACAAAGACGCCAATTTTGGCCATACTTTTACTCCTTCGCCGTTCGTTACTTAAACGGTAGGGGACTTAACGTCCCAGCGACGTGACCGAATCTCATCGGTCGCGTAGTTAGGCAGGATCATCGGGCTGACGGCACCACGATCGAGTCCGGCATCACTTAAGGCCTTGCCGTACTCAGCCAGGTGGTTCAGGCTGGCTGCACCCGCTTCAGCGCCATCGGCAATCGCCTTGGCAGCAGAGAGGCCAGCGCGTCGGCCAAAGACGAGGATATCCAGCAGCGAGTTACCCATCAGTCGGTTGTGGCCATGTACGCCGCCGGTCGTCTCGCCTGCGGCATAGAGCCCGGGGATGGTGGTCTCTGACTGGTCATTGATGGCAATACCGCCATTTTGATAGTGCAGCGTCGGGTAGACCAGCATCGGCACCTTGGCGATATCAATGCCAAAGCGTTTGAACTGGATGTACTTGGCCGGCAGCTCGCGCTGTACAGTGCCTGGGCCATGCAGCT
>JAKISI010000047.1 GCA_021648685.1 Candidatus Polarisedimenticolaceae bacterium | reverse complement strand
TTGTCTCTTTACTTCGACTAAGCGCCTTTTCTACGGCCTGTATTTTAAATGATTTTGTGAAGTTTCTTCTCATTTCTAGATTCCTCTAACTGAAAATTAGAGGCGACAACTATCCTGACACAGGGGGCAACAGAAACAAGAGAAAGAGCGCCGAAAATGTGGCCGCAAGAAGAAGGCTGCTTAAGGAACATGAGTTGAGCCGGTCGCCAAAACGGTAGGGGTTCGTATGCCCGGTGAACGCTGCAAATGGGAGTTATTCTCATCTAGAGCGTGGTGATAGGAAAAAACAGCGCTGGCATTGATAATGCGGCCTAAAATAACCAAGCGTGGTAGTGCGATTTTGCTAAAAACTGAGTTTTCTGCCGGACACTAGCTAAAACCAAGGCCTGCTGCTACCGCCTCAACATTGTTCCTCAGGTGATCGGGCGTGATCGTACCTACAATCACACTACTTACGCCCGGCTGTGCGAAGATAAATTTCATGGCCGCTTCGACATCCCCAGCTTCAATATGGCCGCTCTGCAGTGCCTTTTTGATCAGCACGCCCCTCATGCGCAAGTCAGCAGCCTGCAATACAGGCAGTTCCTCTTGGTGGGCGGGGTTGCAGGTCACCATGACAATGTCAGTATCCACCACAGCAAGCAGTCCACCCACCAGGGTTTTGGTGGACATGCCGTGCGCGCGGATCAGCCCTTTCTCTTTTAATTTACGCAACGCATCCAGTGCCCCCTCCTCTTTCAGAGCCCGGTAGTCATTACCATCTGAGTGGATCAGCACTGCATCCAGATAGTCTGTTTTCAGGTTGCGCAGGCTCTGTTCAACGGTGCGGATGGTGGTGTCATAAGAGAAGTCAAAATGGGATTTCCCATCCCTGAAGAACTCACCCACCTTGGAGACGATGACCCACTCATCTCGAGAGCCAGGCATCAGTTTCCCCAGGCGTTGTTCACTATTGCCGTAGGCGGGGGCTGTATCCAGCAGGTTGATGCCCAGTTCACGCGCCAGGGAGAGCAGCGCCGCCACTGCGCCATCATCGGGGATCTCAAACGGATGGGGATATTTTACTTGCTGGTTTCGTCCCAGTTTGACTGTGCCCAATCCTAAAGGACTAACAAGGATACCGGTTGAACCCAGTGCCCTTAGTTCCATATCTTTACCTCGTCCCAGGGTGGTTGTGCCAGGGGTGGATGGGGCAGATCAGCAAGGGCGGTACAATTACCGCCGCTTGGGTCAATACTGCTCTGCTTCAGGCAGTGCAGCACATCCGTTGCCAGGCAGGGGGCGAATGCCAGCTTGGTGGGCCAGGCGGTGATCACGCCCTGATGACTGTCAACATGCCAGCTATCCGGGCGCCTGCCGCCAGGGGTGGCTATCTCAGCGCGATCAACGCGGCATGTTGCCCAGTGAATATTAGTCAAATCAAGCCAGGGGAGCAGTGTGGCAAGCTCTGCCTTGCCTGCTGTGATCTGTTCGGTTTCATCACGCGCCACTCCACGCTCTGCAACCTGACCGCCAAGGTGCCAAACCACCTCACCTTTCGCAAGCGGATAACTGGTTATGGTAAGACGCGGGTTGGTGCTGGCTCCCAAACAGTGGGCATAGAGCGGTGGTAACAACCCACGCGCCATCAGTATATGCAGTGGCCGGCGTTGCATCTGCGGGGTTTTGCGACCCAGTTTTTTCAGCAGTGCTTCATTGCCTGCACCCGCAGCAAGCAGCAGTTGCTGAGCCTGCAGTGTTAGCTGGCCTGTTGGTGTCGCTATTTTCAGACAGCCTGGATTTGCCGAGTCAAGCTGCACCATTTCGGGTTGGACAGCAAAGCAGGCATCGCCGTGCTGGCGCACCAACTCTGCCACCAGTGAGGGTAGATCCAGCACTGGCTCTTCCAGCCGGTAGACGCTGCCTTTAAATGAGGTGGACTGGAACAGATCCGGGCGATCTGCCCCTTCAACGGCGCTCATTCGACTGCGCATCAGTTTGCTGGCAAAGAAGCCGGTCATGCGTGAGCCGATGCCTTCGGTAGACCAGAGGTGCTGATGCTGGGAGAGTACGCGAACCCGGCCCAGATCCAGCTCGCCCTTGCGCGCCAGACAATCCCGCCAGCGCTGTGGCATATCGCCAATAGCCTGGGCCGCATCACTGACAGCCCCCGTCAGCGCATACTTTGCACCGCCGTGGATAATGCCCTGGGCAGCAATGGTTTGAGTCCCACCCAGCGCATCACTCTCTAACAGAACCACGGAATACCCCGCCTGGCGCAGCCTTGCCAGCGTCCATAGTCCGGCAATTCCGCCGCCGAAGATGACGACATCGACTGAGGCTTGTGCATTCATAAAAGTGGCCAGGAGCTTCTCCTCACTCTGGTTCCTGTTCTCGGACAGGCTCCCGGGGTTTGTCCCTGGCGCGGATCTCTGCAATCAGCCCGGTGGTTGAGCAGTTATCCACATAGCTCATCACCAGCACTTCGCCGCCGGCCTCTCTTACACAGCGCGCACCGGGGATATCATCCGGGTTATTGTCTCCACCTTTTATCAGATAATCTGGCACAAGATCACAGATCAGCCGCTCTGGCGTCTCTTCCGAAAATGGCACCACCCAATCGACACAGGCCAGTGCGGCCAGCACGGTCATGCGCCTTGCCAGGGTGTTGACCGGGCGGTCTTCCCCTTTCAGGGCGCGCACGGTCTCATCCACATTTACCGCAACGATCAGCCGATCACCCATGCGGCTGGCCTGCTCCAGGTAGGTAACATGCCCCGCATGCAGAATGTCAAAACAGCCGTTGGTGAAGATGATGCGCTCACCACGCGCCCGGCAGGTGGCCATCGCCTCTACCAGTTGCGCCTCTGTGACGACACCGCGGTGTACCACCTGATGTTCATTCAGCGCCCATTTGAGTTCATCGACGGTGACCGATGCTGTCCCCAGTTTGCCCACTACGATACCTGCGGCCAGGTTGGAGAGCAGGGTCGCTGACTCCAGCGGCAGACCGGCCGCCAGACCGGCCGCCAGTGCCGAGATCACCGTATCTCCGGCGCCGGTGACATCAAAGACCTCACGCGCATGGGTGGGGAGATGGCGCGGTTCTGCCTGACGCTGGAGCAGGGTCATGCCCTTCTCTCCACGGGTGATCAGCAGCGCTTGCAGATCATGCTGTTGCAGCAGGGTCTGCCCATGCTTGGCCAGTTCTTGATCACTTTTGCAGCTGCCTGCAACTGCCTCAAACTCCTGCATATTGGGCGTCAGCAGGGTCGCGCCCCGATAGGGGGAAAAGTCTTTGAGCTTGGGGTCAACCAACACTGGCTTTCCGGCAGCACGGGCGCGTTGAATATACTCCCCAATATTTCGCAGCGTGCCTTTGCCGTAGTCGGAGAGTACCACCAGATCATGGGTGGCCAGCTGCTGCTCAAATTCAGCCAGCAGTGCGCTGGAGTCAACCCCTGGAAAGCCATCCTCAAAATCCATCCGAATCAGCTGTTGCTGGCGGCTAATCACCCGCAGTTTGGTAATGGTGGGGAACTGTTGCTGCGGCTCCAGATGGCAATGGATTCCAGCTTTAGACAAAATATCATTCAGTGCGCGCCCCGGCTCATCATTGCCAACCAGCCCCATCAGGGTCACCTGCCCGCCCAGCACGGCGATGTTGAGCGCCACGTTTCCTGCCCCACCGGGGCGCTCCTCATTTTTGCCCACATGTACCACCGGCACCGGAGCCTCGGGGGAGATGCGATGGGTGCTGCCATGCCAGTAGCGGTCGAGCATTACATCGCCAACCACCAGGATTCGCGCCTGGTTAAATTCGGGAATATCAACGGCCATGGTTGTTCTTTAACCTATATATTAGAGAGCAAAATACAGCTCTTTTTTGCTGCGGAATGTCAGTGGCATCCAGGTAGTACCCAATAAACCGTTCCATACCAAACTGTTCGAACAGCGTTCGATGTTCAACTCGCCGAAGCAGGTGGCGAAAATTACGTTGCCGCTGCCAGAGGGTCAGTGGAAAACGGTTAAAACGCAGGTCAGCCACATCAATCAGCCCTAACCTGCCATCCAGCCGCCGCAGTATATTCCCCAGATGCAGTGAGCGAAAATAGATCTTTTTACGGTGCAGTTCCGCAATAAAAACAGCCAGCTGGCGCATCAGGGGTCTGCGATCCTGGCTCTTTTCCAGCAGGTGGCTCAGCGTTTCACCCGGCAGCAGAGGGTAGACCACCCCATGTCGGCGAATGGATGGACAATAGAAAACCTGTTCAACCTGAACCGACGGCACTCCCAGGCTGTTAAGCCGCCGGGCATTGCGGAAAAACCGCACGGAGTAGGGATAAAAAAAGGAGAGACTCAGCAACCGCTTAATGCGAAACAGTTTGATGATCTGGTCATCCTTCCGGCGCAGCACCTTATCACCAAAGGTGTCACATTCCAGCACCTCGGCATCCTGCGCCAACACTTGGTATTCATCACCAGAGATCAATTTCATGGGTTTGAATCTGGGATCAGCTGATCATGCTGCCCATTATCATCCGGCTGAAACTGATTGCGGTAGAGTTTGGTGTATTCGCCCCCTATTGCCAGCAACTCTGCATGCTTGCCCTGCTCGATAATCTGCCCCTCTTTGACCACCAGAATCAGGTCAGCATGTTCGATGGTCGAAAGCCGGTGTGCAATGACCAGTGTGGTACGGTTTGCAGTCAGGCTGTGCAGTGCGGCCTGCACATGGCGTTCAGATTCGGTATCCAGCGCCGAGGTGGCCTCATCCAGAATCAGCACGGGGGCATTCTTGAGCAGTGCGCGCGCAATGGCGATACGCTGGCGCTGTCCGCCAGAGAGACGCACCCCATCCTCACCCACGAACGTATCAAACCCCTCCGGCAGACCCTGGATAAACTCCAGCGCATGGGCTGATTTGGCGATCGCTTCCAGCTCCTGCTGTCCCGGCTCTTGCTTCTGGCCAAAGGCAATATTGGCTCTGATGGTGTCATTGAAGAGGGTTGGATTCTGCCCCACATAGGAGAGATTATCGCGCAGATTGGTCAACCGCAGCTCTTGGATATCGATACCGTCCAGCAGGATCTGCCCCTGTGAGGGGTTGTAGAAACGGGGGATCAGGCTGGCAATGGTGGTTTTACCGCCACCCGATGGGCCGACCAGCGCCACTGTGGTGCCCGGCTCTACAGTAAAACTGATGTTGCTCAGCGCATCTTTGCCGGTCTGTTCATAACGAAAGGTGACTGCATTGAATTCGAGCCTGCCGGTTGCGCGCTCAATCTGTCGGCTGCCGCTGTCCTGCTCGGCTGGCTCATCGATCAACCCAAATACAGACTCCGCTGCCGCCAGACCGCGTTGCAGCGGATGGTTGATGCCGGTAAGGCGTTTGATCGGCGGGAAAAGCAGCCCCATGGCAGTCAAGAATGAGACAAAGGCACCGACTGTCATATCCTCTGCCGAGGCGATCAGGATGGTCAACATCAGCGCCCCCACAGCCTCAACCACCGGGACATTGGCAGAACCGGCCACCTTTGCCTTGAGATTGTAGCGGCGCACCCAGTTGGCCATTTTATTAAAACGCCGCTTTTCAGCCTGCTGGCCACCAAAGACCTTGATCACCTTATGGCCGCGTGCGCCCTCTTCCAGGGCATGTGTCATCTCGCCCATGGTGGCTTGCAGCTTGCGGCTGATCCTGCGCAGGCGCACTGCCAGCACCTTTACCATCAGCGCAATAACTGGAATCAAGATGAATACCGTCATGGTCAATTGCCAATCGAGGTAGAGCATCCAGGCGATCAGCCCAATGATTGCGATACTGTCTTTAACCAGGATAACCAACACACGGGTAGCTGCTGTGGTCACCTGATTGACATTGAAGGTGGCCTTGTTGACGATATTGCCGGTGGCGTTGGCATCGAAATAGGCGGTGGGAAAGCTGAGAATGCGCTCAAACATCAGTCGACGCAGATCATAGACCAGCTTGCCGGATACCCACTCGAATGCCACGCTGCTGCAAAAGCCCATCACGCCCCGTATCAGAAACAGCACAACCAATGCGATGGGGGTCCAGAACATATAGTCCGGATCTTTATCGACAAAGGTGCCATCCAGTAACGGTTTGAGCAGCATGGGGATGGCCGGCTCTGTGAGCGCCAGAATGACGGTCGCCAGGATAGCGCCACCGAACTGACGCCAGTAGGGTTTTACATGGCTCAGCAGCCGGAAATAGAGCCCCCGGCTCGACATTGTAACTGGCTCAGACATTGTAGGATTTGGCAGAAAAAAAGAGACGATTATACAGCAAGCACCCGGTTAGATGTCGTCATAAGGTGTGGGATCGCCTCTTGTGGGACGCGACCGAAAACGCCGGTGAATCCAGAGGTACTGTGCCGGGTTTTTTCTGACCCAGCCTTCGATAATGTCATTAATCCGTTGCGTATCTGCTTCCAGGTCGCCAGTAGGGTAGTTGGTCAACGCCGGCTCCAGAATCACATTGTAACCGCTGCCATCCTCACGCCTTACGACATAGTAGGGCACCACCGCCGCCCCGGTCAGCTTTGCCAGACGGGCTGTGGCAGTACTGGTCAAGGCCACCTGGCCAAAAAAACGGACAAATAGTGCCGTCTTGCGCTGGGTGTTCTGATCTGGCGCATACCAGACGGCATGGTTGCCTTTGAGGCTGCGGATCATGCCGCGCACATCATCCCTGGGGATGGCCTTCTCCAGCCGGTGGATGCGGCTACCCGCCATGATTTTCTCTATCACCGGGTTATCATGGCGGCGGTACATGGCATGAAACGGGGCATGGAGTGAAAGCAGCCGTCCACCAAGCTCCAGCGAGGTAAAATGTGCCGAGAGCAGGATAGCGCCCTTGCCATTCTGCAACGCCTGTTGCAGATGCTCCAGCCCTTCGATATGTGCCAGCCTCTGCAGCCGGCTGGAGGGTGACCACCATCCGATAGGGATCTCCAGCAGCCCCATGCCAAGCGACTCAAAATGCTCTCTTAACACCTGCTGCCGCTGAGCCTCATCCCACTCCGGAAAACAGAGTTGGAGGTTGATCTGGGCAATGCGCCGCCGTTGTTTTGCAAAGCGGAAACTTAGCCTGCCGATAGCGCGACCCAGCACCATCACCCAAGAGAATGGCAGCAATACAATCAAGCGCAGCAGCAGGATACCGAGCCAGGTGGGCCAGTATCGAGGCGCTAACAGTGACAGGCCTGATGGCTGCTCTTTCTGTTTTCCCATCGCGATTCAGTCAGGCCGATTAATACAGTTTTCAGGCACCAGCTTTTGCAGCTGTTGCATCAGGCAGGCCTCATCAAAGTGGTCACAGGCCTCTTTCATCTCTGCCATCGAGGTGCTCAGCCGCTCCCAGTCTACCTTGCGGTACTGAGCCAGCAGGATCTTTTCATGGCCTGTGGGTTGCAGTTTTTCCTGCTCATGAAACAGCTCTTCATAGAGCTTTTCACCCGGTCGCAGCCCGACATATTTGATCTCAATATCCTCACCCGGCACCTTTCCCGACAGCCGGATCATCTGCTCTGCCAGGTAGCTGATCTTTACCGGCTCATTCATATCCAGCACAAAGATCTCGCCCCCATCACCAATAACCGCCGCCTGCATGATGAGCTGAGTCGCCTCGGGGATGGTCATAAAGTAACGCTCCATATCCGGGTGGGTTACCGTCAGCGGGCCGCCCGCCTCAATCTGTTTGCGAAACAGCGGGACGACGCTGCCGGTAGAACCCAGCACATTACCAAAGCGCACAGTGATAAAGCGCGTTGTGGAGCGGGCATCCAGATTCTGGCAGAAAAGCTCTGCCAGGCGCTTGGTGGCTCCCATCACATTCGTCGGATTTACTGCTTTATCGGTGGAGATAAGCACGAATTCAGAGCATTTATGCCGATCTGCCGCCTCGGCAACATTGCGCGTTCCAAGCACATTGTTGTTGACCGCCTCCCGCACCTGATGCTCAAGCAGTGGAACATGCTTATAGGCTGCGGCATGAAAAACAATATCGGGGGTATGGCGGGCAAACAACCGCTCAACCGTCGCTGCATCCTCCACATCACCGATATAGGCATGCAGCTTCAGCATGGGAAATTGTACTTTTAGCTCCATCTCGATGGAGTAGAGATTGAATTCAGACTGATCCAACAACAGCAGACTGGCCGGTTTCAGGCGGCCAACCTGCCGACACAGTTCAGAGCCAATAGAACCGCCGCCACCCGTAACCAGTATGATTTTCCCTGCCAGCCCGGCACGGATACCATCCCAATCCAGGGAGACGGGATCACGCCCCAACAAATCCTCGATTGAGACCTCGCGCAGCTGATCAATGCTCACCCGGCCTGACATCAACGCATCCAGCTCGGGCACAGTGCGAAAAGGGACGCCACTCTGCTCGCACAGCTCCACCAGATATCGCCTTTGTGCCGGCCTTGCAGAGGGCACGGCCAACATCACAAAATCGATGGCATACTTCTCCACCACCTGGGGGATCGCATCACAACCATCGACTACAGGCACCCCATGTACCTCCTGCCCATGCCAGCGCTTTTTATTATCCACAAAGGCCACCGGCACATACGAACGCCCACCCTTGCGCAACAGATCCCGCGCCAGCATCTCACCTGCCTTGCCAGCCCCCACAATCAACACCCGCTCCCCGCTTCGCAGATCAATATGATGATCCTTAAGCCAGCGATAGAAGAAGCGGGGGCCAGTGAGCAGCATCACCAGCAGAACACCAAAGATTATAGGAACGGAACGCGGAACATCTTCTAGCCGAAAAAACAGGAAGAGCAGGCCAAAACTCACAACCAGGGCAACTGTTACAGCCTGCAGAATTCGGATCAAATCAGGGATAGAGGCAAAGCGCCACACCCCTCGATAGAGGCCAAAGAACCAGTTTACCCCAGCCTGGACAACCATAAGCAGCGGCAATACAGCAACCGCGCGTTCCAGATAAGCCTCTGGGATCACATCCAGATTGAAGCGCAACCAATAGGCGCAAAACCAGGCTACAGGCACCATGAGCAGGTCGTGTGTAAAAGCGGCACCCTGAGAACGGAGTTTTTGTAGGGACTTTTTGAGATCCATCTAGTTAGCTGGACAGGAATGGCATGATTTAAGAATCCGGCATCATATCATTAGTGTTTCTTAAAAAGGCCAATAGATGATAAATTACCATGCAGCGAAAGGGGCAACCTTAATCTATTACTGGAGGTCGTGCCGAGAATAGAAAACCTGCTACCCAAAAAGTGGGCACAAGTGCGGAACAGCCATTTCAGCCAGATTCCCTGATCAAATTCGTTAAATATGGCCTATACTCGCCCTTTGATCGAAAAATCGAGTTTATGCCACATTGAGTGGATAAGATAGCTTCAATTTCCCGCACAAAAAGTAGATTATATTGATGAGGTTCTCGGTATTTCGGTAGCCTCTAGCTCTTCTTTTAGCTGCCTGAATCTTATTACTAATGCTCTATAAAATAGCATTAGTTATTCTAGTTTCAACAAAATTGATGATCCCCTTGAGATGTGATTTCACTGTTCTTGCAAACTTCATAAATGGTTGGATCTTGTTTTTCTCAACTTCATCAAACCAGTGGTCAATGAACGCTGCTGCGCTCTTTTTATCTGGTATATCCCAAAGGCCGTTAAAGAGTACCTTCAGCCTGTACGCCTCTCCTAATGTTGGATAGAGGGTGATTAATTCGCTGAGTTCGGTCTGTTTTTTATCGGATAAATTGTTTTTCAAAAACGTATATTTATTCTTCACTTTAGCTCGTTCCCACGCTCCAGCGTGGGAACGCATACGGGTGGTAAATTGATGGCACAGTATGGGCTCCCACGGAAGACTGCAGAAGCCAGAAAAGATTTAACTTTACTCTGACCCCAGTTATTGCAGTTATTACAAGTTTATTGTGTCCCTCATAATGTCCAAGGTAGAAATGACAGCAATAATTGATTAAAATAATTAAATTAATCAATTTAATTATTTTAATATAAGAGGTGCTGCATGGAAATACTTAATGCCAGTGATGCCAAACGCGAATTTGGGGAGGTTTTGATTAAAGCGCAACGTGGCCCAGTAGGAATCAACAAGAACGGCAAACCCATCGCCGTAGTGGTATCAACCGCCGAATATGCACAGCTTGAAGCGCTTAAAGAAAAACAATTGGAAGTAGCCATTGAAGAAGGCATCGCCGATCTTCAAGCCGGTAAGGTTGTCGATGGCAAAACCGTTATGGACAAATTGCGAAAACGGATCAATGGCTCACTATAAATTTACTGGAAGTGCCGAACGAGATCTTGAAAACATCATCGACTATACTGCTGCACAGCGGGGTGCTTTACAGGCTCATATTTACCTGGATGGGTTAGAAACCCAAGGGCAACTCCTGGCAGATAATCCTGATATAGGAATTGATAGGGAAAGTATTTCAGAAGGGCTGTTCAGTTTTCCTTATGAAAGCCATATTTTGTATTATTTCAAGCAAGCTCATGGCATAACCATTACAAGAGTCCTTCACAACCGGATGGATCCGATGAAACATCTCTAAGCCAGTCCGTGAAAGGGCAACCAACGGGCTGGTTGTATCCAAATCCTGAATATTGACATCCAAAGGCCGTAGACTCTGTAAGGGTGAGTCTCAGTGATAGTTTCCACTAAGACCATTCAAAACCACAGTAAATCACTCGACAACCAGAACCCCATTCCTTGAGCACGGGCATTTATAGCTCGTTCCCACGCTCCAGCGTGGGAACGCATACGGGTGGTAAATTGATGGCACAGTATGGGTTCCCACGGAAGACTGCAGAAGCCAGAAAAGATTTAACTTTACCCTGACCCCAGCTATTCGATTTCGTAAATTATATTGCAATTATCATTTACGGCACCATAATAGAGTTTAGATACACGAATCTCAATGAGAGGAAGCTGTTATGCCAACAGAAAATGTCAACATCAGAGTGACGGGTGAGCTTAGAAAACACCTGCAACAACAGATAGGACAGCATGGCCTTTACGAGAACGCAAGCGAGTATATGCGCGCCCTTATCCGGCGTGACCTCAAGAGTCGTCAGGAAGCGTGGGAGTGGTTAAGAAAGGAGCTGGAACCGGCGATTCGGGCTGATGAAAGCGCCTATGTGGAGGTGGCTGCGGATGATGTTATTGCCAGAAACAAAGGACAATAGAGATGGTCGGTTATCGGTTCTACCTCGCCGCCAATCAGCGACAGGATGAAATCTGGCGTTACACCTGTGAGCAGCGGGGAGAAGCGCAGGCCGAGAAGTACATTCGTGGCCTGCATAGCCATATTCAGGAATTGGCCGAGAGAAAGCGACCATGGAAATCCCTGCCAGGCTCTTTGGTAGTGCCGCCTGATCTGGATATTGATGTTTTTTTCAGCCGCTATGAGTCTCACCACCTGTTTTTCCGGGAGCTGTCCAATGGGGTGATCGGGGTTATGAGTATTTTGCACGAAGCCATGGATTTTCCGGTGCGTCTGGGTGAAGATTTGGGAAGGATAGACCGGGGTAAACATCCATCAAAACCACAGTAAATTACTCGACAACCAGAACCCCATTCCTTGAACGCGGGTATTCATCGTGTAGGGTGAAAAAAGCTTGACATCCGAAAACCTATGGGACCATCTTGGAGGCTAATCGGTTTTATACCCATAGGGCATAAGTTTCGTAGAAGCGGAACTACGCCCGCTTAACTCAGCTTTATCGCCACGGTTCGGGGAAATGGCAGACGGAAACAGGAATAAAACACCGGTATCGCCACATGAGACAGGGTTGTTTGAAACCTCTCACCGGCAGGATTTCGGTAAACAACGATGTAACTCTTCAACTGTATTTCTACGTAGGTGATAAAATGAACACAAGAGAATTGATTAGCGAGGCGGTTTCACTTCCTGTGGAGGAACGTGCCTTAGTTGTAGATTCATTGCTCCGCAGCCTTAACCAGCCAGAATCTGAGATTGATAAGAAGTGGGCAGTTGTAGCAAAGAGACGATTGGTTGAAATGAGGTCTGGAACAGTATCGGCGGTTCCAGGAGAACAAGTATTTGAAAGAATATGGCATAGATTTGACAAATGAGTTTTGCGTTTCACCCAGAGGCGGAAAAAGAATTCAATACGGCGATTGAATATTATGAAGAAGCAGAACCAGGGCTTGGCTATGATTTTGCCATTGAGGTTCATTCAACGATTCAGCGTGCAGTGAGTTTCCCAAAGGCATGGACTGTACTTGATGGTGAAATAAGGAGATCGTTGGTCAGGCGTTTTCCGTATGGAGTATTGTATTCCGAGGAAAAAGGAGATTTATACATTGTTGCGATTATGAATCTTCATCGGGATCCAGATTATTGGAAACGTAGAAAATGAAAAATCGAACAAAAGCATCCTTATGCCGACCTGCTACGACAATTGATCAAAAGATGTTTGTGGGCAAGAATAAAAAGATGAGAATAGTGTTAGTTTGGCGGGCTAATCGGTTTTATTGCCACGTCGGGAAAGATGAGGCCTGGAACAGTATCGACGGTTCCAGCCCAGGAGAACAAGCATTTGTTGGAAACATAGCGCATTCCCACGCTCCAGCGTGGGAATGCATACGGGTGGTAAATTGATGACACAGTATGGGTTCCCACGGAAGGCCGCGGGAACCAGAAAAGATTTAACTTTACTCCGACCCCAGTTATTCCTACCGGCTTTAGCCGGTGGTTGGTTAGTTTTTTCTGTTGGATATTGCATATAGGGTAGGCGGGTCAACTGTATTTTCGCGCTCTATTTTTTACAGCTAGATTTATAAGGGTAGTAATAATGGAATTAACAATGGTCGGTGCAGGTTATGTTGGCTTGGTATCAGGTTCATGCTTTGCTGAATTTGGTGCTCATGTAACCTGCCTGGATGTAGATGAGTCAAAAATTGATGCTTTGAACAATGGTAAAATCCCGATCTATGAGCCGGGGCTGGACGATTTGATAAAGAAAAATGTTGCAGCCGGGCGGCTTTGCTTTACCACTGAATTTCCTGCGGCTGTCAGAAAAGCTGATCTGATATTTATTGGGGTTGGTACACCCTCAAGGCGCGGGGATGGGCATGCAGATCTGAAATATGTCTATGCTGCGGCGAAGGAGATTGCCAAACACCTGAAAGGCTATACAGTGATCGTGGATAAGTCGACAGTCCCGGTCGGCACGGCTCGCCAGGTGCATAGAATTATCAGCGAAGAGAACCCAGGTGCTGATTTTGATGTGGCTTCAAACCCTGAATTTCTGCGTGAAGGTGCTGCTATTGGTGACTTTATGCGCCCGGATCGGGTGGTCATCGGCGTGGAGAGTGAAAGGGCAGAGGCGCTGTTGCGCGAGCTGTATCGGCCAATCAACCTGATTGAGGCCCCGATTCATGTGACCAACCTGGAAAGTGCCGAGCTGATTAAGTATGCATCCAACGCATTTTTGGCAACAAAGATCTCATTTATCAATGAGATATCAGCCCTGTGCGAGAAGGTCGGAGCGGATGTCCATGCGGTAGCCAAAGGGATGGGGCTGGATGGGCGAATAGGTCGTAAGTTCCTACATGCCGGGCCTGGGTATGGTGGCTCTTGTTTCCCCAAGGACACGCTGGCGTTAGTACGGATAGCTCAGGAGCATGGCACCTCAAGTCGGATCGTGGAATCTGTTATTGAGGTCAATGCTGCACAAAAAGCCAGGATGGTAGGTAAGATCCGCCAGGCTATTGGGGGCAGTGAAGCGGGTAAAACTCTGGCGGTGCTTGGGCTGACATTCAAGCCTGAAACCGATGATATGCGTGATGCCCCTGCCCTCTCTATACTGCCTGCCTTGATCGAAAAGGGGGCAACTATCAATGCTCATGATCCTGAAGGAATGAGGGAGGCAGCAGAGCTTCTCCCTGAGAGTATCAACTATTGCAGCAGCCCTAATGAGGCGCTGCAAGACGCAGATGCGGTTGTGCTAATGACCGAGTGGAATGTCTATCGCGGGTTGAATCTGGATGAGGTCAAGTCATTAATGAGGAGCAATGTGTTTATCGATCTGCGAAATGTGTATGAGCCAGAGCAGATGCAAAAGAAGGGGTTTCAATACTACTGTGTCGGGCGGCCATAAGTGATTTTCTTTGTGATGTCATACCCGCAATATATACTGCATTGGAATGTGTCAGATAGAGAGCAATATACTTAGAGCCTGCTCAAAAACATAACCAACTGATATTGCAGTAATAATAGACGGGTTTTCGGCTCTTCTCCGATCTTGTGAGTGAAAAAGGGTGCTGATTCCCATGTAATCTGTTGATATATAGAGCAATATTGCAGGGCAGCCGCATTTAAATCTCAAGTTTCGGAGTTCAAATTCACATATAAATCAGCTTTAACCATATGATAAATAACAACAACCACGATTTTTCATCCAAAAACACTGTTTTTTATGCCAACAATAGATTTGCAGGTATTTTGCTTGTGGATGAGTTTTTTTGCACATTTAAAAACACATGCATATAGCTCCAAATTATGAGCTATCGTACAAAATGCTTAGGAAATAGTGTTTTTTTGCCAATTTTGAACTCCGAAACTTGAGTTTATAAAAAAATAAACATACGTAATGTATTCAGTAAATCCAATCCAACTCATGCGAGATTATTGGCATAATAGATCGCTAATAAAGCAATTGGTTGCACGTGAAATATATGGGAGGTATCAAGGAACTCATTTAGGGTTTCTGTGGGTTGTCCTCGAGCCACTCCTCATGCTTGCAGTATATACTTTTGTTTTCCGCGTTATTTTTAGTCGCCACTGGCATCCTGAGGGAGAATCTACGCTAGAATTTAGCATTATTCTTTTTTCAGGCTTGTTGGTGTTTAATCTTTTTCGAGAAACGATTAATAATGCACCGCGACTAGTTCTTAGAAATGCAAACTATGTAAAAAAAGTAGTATTTCCTTTGGAGGTACTGCCCTTGGTATCTGTATTAAGTGGCTTTTATCATCTCTGTGTTAGCTTTATTGTTTTAATCATTAGCTGCTTGCTTAATAATGGTTCACTCCATGTGGAAATTTTATATATTCCATTTATCCTTTTGCCATATATTCTTATAATATACGGAGCGAGTTTATTTCTCGCCTCTGTTGGCGTCTATCTTCGAGATATTGCGCAGATAATTGGCATGATGGTTATGGCAACTTTATTCCTAAGTGCAATATTTTATCCAATTGAATCAGTCCCAGAACAGTACAGGATATGGTTTTACTTAAACCCCGTGGCCTTCACAGTCGATCAATTTAGAGGTGCTGTTATCTGGGGACGTACGCCCCAATGGCAATGGATGCTCCTCTACTATCCAGTGAGTATAATAATTAGCTGGCTTGGTATCTTTTGGTTTCAAAGAACCAGGAAAGGATTTGCTGATGTGCTCTGACATTACCATCAGAGTTGATAACATAGGCAAATGTTTTCAAATGTACAGAAAGCCACATGAACGGCTTTTGCAAAGTATTTTTCGTGGAAAAAAAACTTATTACAAAGATTTTTGGGCAATACGTGACATATCTTTTAATGTCAACAGGGGTGAAACGGTAGGCATTGTAGGACGTAATGGATCAGGAAAAACAACGCTTTTACAGCTTATCTGCGGGACGCTGGCAGCGACTAAAGGTTCATGTAAAGTTAATGGCCGAGTAGCAGCATTGCTTGCTCTTGGTGCTGGATTTAACCCTGAATACTCAGGTGAAGAAAACATCCATTTATATGCCTCACTGCTTGGGCTCAGCAAGCAGGAAATAAGTAAACGATATAGCAGCATTTGCGAATTTGCTGATATTGGTGAGTTTATTTCACAACCTGTAAAGAAATATTCAAGTGGCATGTATATGCGGCTTGCTTTTTCTGTAGCAGTCCATGTGGAGCCTCATATCCTTATTATTGATGAGGCATTAGCCGTTGGTGATGAGGCGTTCCAAAGAAAATGCTATGCAAGGTTGGAGAAACTTAAGGAAGATGGCATGACACTCTTATTTGTATCACATTCAGCTAGTTCAATTATTAACCTGTGTGATCGTGCATTACTACTTGAAAAGGGAAAACTGCTAGCATCTGGACAACCAAAATCCATTATATCTGCATATCATAAACTGCTATTTGCGCCTGCTTCTAAAGTTGAGCATGTTATTCAAGAAATACAAAAGAGTTTAAATCTTGATGAAAGTCAAGATATTAAAAACAAACATAATCAAAGAATAAAACTCCCAAAACAAAAAGCCTATTACATTGAAGGCATGCAATCAAAAAGCGTTGTTTATTATGAATCAAAAGGAGCAGAGATAAGCAAGCCATGCATTACTACTCCTGAAGGAAGCAAGGTGAATGTGTTATGCAAGGGGGACAGGTATAATTATTCCTATAAAGTAACATTCAAGCAGGATTGCCTCCGGGTTAGGTTTGGTATGCTTATTAAAACAATAACAGGTATAGAGGTGGGTGGATTTGCAACATCATCTATTCATAACCCAATTGATGCAATTCAAACAGGCTCTCAATACCATGTAAATTTTTCCTTTATATGCCGACTTAATCCTGGCGTCTATTTTTTAAATGCAGGAGCTAAGGGAGTGTTTGATAGTGAGGAGACTTATCTGCACCGCATTATTGATGCAATCATGATACGTGTTATGCCTGAAGAAGAGCAAAAAAGCACAGGGATCGTGGATTTTGAAATCAAGACTCAAGTGCAAGATTTGCAAAAAAATTGCTTGGTGGATGATATCACCCAATGACACCAAAACTGTAAATTCTAATACCCTATCCAAGAGACAACAATGCAGCTAATTGTACTAGGAATGCATCGCTCAGGAACTTCGGTTCTTGCAAGATTACTAAATATGATGGGCGCTTATTTTGGCCCTGAGGGAATAAGCACTGGTGCTAATCAGGAAAACCCAAAAGGCTTTTGGGAGCGAAGAGACGTAAGACAGCTTAATGATTTTGTTTTGAACTCAGTAGATTGTGACTGGGATAGAGTTGCTGATTTTGATCAGAAAGAATTGCCCGATGATGTAATTGCTGAATTTAGAGAAAAAGCATCGAAAATAATACTTGAGGTGGATGCGCATCGCCCTTGGTTTTTTAAAGAGCCACGGTTATGTGTGCTGTTTAAACTATGGAGGAATTTGTTTGAAGTTCCTGTTTGTATTCATATATATAGAAACCCAGTTGAAGTTGCTCATAGTCTTTTTACAAGAAACAATATTCCTATTCATGCCGGTATTGCCTTGTGGGAAAAATATAACTTATCGGCATTAGAAGCTTCTCATGGCTTGCCAAGGTTTGTTGCTTCGTATAACAAACTCATGGAAGATCCTGTTTCAGAGGTAGAGTATATCTATGATCAATTACTTAGTTGCGGTGTGGATAGGTTACGCTTGCCATCGGAAAAAGAAATAACATCTTTTGTTCGTGAAGAATTTCATCATGAGAAAGCAAGCGAAGACAAACTGCCACAGCATTTAAACGGCAAGCAATTACAGCTATTTGAATCATTTACAAATGGACAGATACTTAAAAAAGAAAATGGTTATCAATTATCTGAAGCGAGTTTTTTGATTCTAAAGCAATATGAGCAGAATGAAAAAGAAGCAAAGGGCGCTCAAGATGCAGCCGACAAAGTGGTGGTCGAGCTTAAGAAGCAGCTTGAACAAAAAGAGAAAGATCTAACGCAACAGATAAAACAAAAGGAGCAACAAGCAAAGACCACCAAGGAGGCCGCCAATAAAATGGAAGCCGAGCTTAAGAAGCAGCTTGAACAAAAAGAGAAAGATCTAACGCAACAGATAAAACAAAAAGAGCAACAAGCAAAGACCGCCAAGGAGGCCGCCAATAAAATGGAAGCCGAGCTTAAGAAGCAGCTTGAACAAAAAGAGAAAGATCTAACGCAACAGATAAAACAAAAGGAGCAAGAAGCAAAGACCACCAAGGAGGCCGCCAATAAAATGGAAGCCGAGCTTAAGAAGCAGCTTGAGCAAGTGCGAAAAGAATTAATGCAGAGCAAAAATGGCATAGCAACACTAAGAGGCATTGCGCTTCGTTTAATAGAGGCTGTTAATGCTCTCCTTGCCTCACGGCGTTGGAAGCTTGGTGATTTTATTCTCTCACTCAGGCATAAATTGCTACTTAAAGATGTACCTCCCATTGTGACAGATCATATACACAAAATCACATGTGAATATGAGAAATGGTTAAAACAGCACGAAGCGACTCTAGTTAAAAAAATCAAGAAGCCTGTCAAGCCCATAGAGAAAGCTCATACTGCGAAAAAGAAGCCTTATACTCCACTACCAGATCCAGTGCTCATGGAGCGTATTAATGAGTACAAGAAAAGTAAAGCAAAAAAGCGGATTGTTGTATATACAGCAATATTTGGCAATTACGATGTGCTAAAAGTTCCGGAAACATTAAATCCGGAATATGACTATGTATGCTTTACTGATATACCTATTCAAGGCCATCCCGTATGGCAATTTAGGCATGCAACATATTTTCATTCTGATACGACACGTATCGCTAGATACTATAAACTTCATCCGCACACTTATCTTAAAGAATATGACGTTGCAGTGTGGGTTGATGCAAATATTCTTATCAGGAAAGATATTAACTATTTGGTTGAGGCATTTCAGCAAGGCAACAAGCCGCTTGGTATTTTTACTCATTATCAACGCAATTGTACTTACAGTGAAGCAACGGCATGCATTACTGGATCTAAAGATGAGGGTGAAGTTATTGAAAGACAAATTAAACGCTATCGCTTAGATGGTCTTCCTGAAAATAAGGGTTTGCCAGAAACAAACATGCTGATTTCAAAGCCAAGTGATTCAAAAACGCATGAGATCTTCAGTCTTTGGTGGAAAGAGCTTGATAATGGCTCAAAGCGTGATCAGGTGTCGGTGATGTACGCATTGTGGATGAATAAGGCTGATTTTACTCCACTTGTGGATTCTTGCTCAAAAATGGCTCGATTTGATCGAGAGAGTTTTGAGTTGTTCTGCCACAATGATACCGTTAGCGCTAGTCACCCATCAGTTTATTATGTCCCCTCATTTTTGCAAAAACAGTATAATCAATCCACAAAAAGATGGTATGAATTATTAACTCCAACACCAGTCACTGATAGCATACTCTGGGAATTTCAGAAAAAGACCGTTGATATTGTCATTCCAGTTCATAATGCACTGGATGATGTAAGGCAATGTTTTAACTCAGTTGAGCCCACTCTTTTAGACACGCATAGGCTCGTTATTGTCGATGATGGTTCTGAAGATGACACTAAGGCCTTTCTTGAAGAGTTTGCCGCAAAGAGAACTGCGTACGTAACTCTAATTAGGCATGATGTTGCAAAGGGCTATACAAAAGCAGCCAATGCTGGCATGCGGGCAACAAAAAGTGATTATGTAACGCTTTTGAATAGCGACACTATAGTTCCTCCATTGTGGTTATTAAAGCTAATTCAATGTGCGGAGGCAGCTAAGGAAATTGGTATTGTAGGTCCGATGTCCAATGCTGCAAGTTGGCAATCTATTCCCAAAATTAAAGAAAAAGATGGCTCATATAGTGTGAATCCATTGCCTGTAGGCATTACAGTCTCAGACATCGATTTGATGTGTCAAAGACATTTATTGCCTGGGTTTCCTCGTGTCCAGCTCGTAAATGGATTCTGCTTTTGTATCAAACGAGCGGTTATAGAGCGGATTGGGTTATTTGACGAAGCTTCATATCCCAAAGGATATAATGAGGAGAATGATTATTGTTTTCGAACTACAGATGCTGGCTTTGACCTTGCTATAGCAACACATGTATATGTATATCACGCTAAATCGAAGAGCTATACACCGAAAAAACGACTTTTACTCTGCGAAGAATCTAGAAAAGTTTTTGAAAAAACTTATGGGGTACATAGAATTAATCGTGCAACAGAGTCAGTTCGTAATCACCCCCTCTTAAATAAGGTTCGCTCAGCAATTAAGAAGGAGTTGGCAGATGTCTAGTAATAATGCATATTATCCAAATGAACTTCGCCTTACGAGAATTAAGCAGGCGGAGCTTGAAGAAAACGAATGCTTTACCTCAAAAATGAAAGATGCGCCTAAGCTAGGTGCTATCCGTAAAGCTATATGGTTTATACCCCATTTTTCTCATGCATTAAAAGGAGGATTGCGAACAATATTTACCATTGCTGAGCATCTTTCCAAAGAGTGGAATACCCATAACATTTTTGTTATTGATAACTTTTTTAATCGAGTTGTCCAAACTAATTTGCAGGAGCAATTGCAAAAATACTTCCCTGAACTTAACTGTGAAGTGAAGAATTTTCTACGCGATGATACTCCAGACAGTCTGCCAGAAGCTGATGTTGGTTTTTGCACGCTCTGGGTAACGGCATATACCCTTGCTAGATATAACAAATGTAAAGCCAAGTTCTACATCATGCAGGATTATGAGCCAATGTTTTACCCTGGCGGCAGCATTTCTGCTGCTATAGAGCAGACTTATCGTCTTGGTTTCTATTTTATAGCCAATACGCCTGGTGTGGCCTCAAAGTTCACTCAATATTCTGATTGGGGTATGGAGTTCATACCTGGTGTGGATACAAAACTTTATTATCCATCAGAAATGAGCGTGTGCAAAAATGGGCCATATAAAATTGTGTACTATGGCCGTCCAAATAATGAGAGAAACTGCTTTATTTTGGGTTGCGAAGCACTCCGTATCGTAAAAGAAAAACTTGGCAAAAATGTAAGCATTACCTCTGTCGGTGCAGACTTTCCTATCCATCGCTACGGTCTACATGGTGTTATAGAGAATAGAGGATTGCTAAAAACAATGGAAGAGGTCGCAAACCTTTACCGGGAATCTGATCTTGGATTATCAATCATGACGACACCTCACCCTTCATATCAGCCATTGGAGTATATGGCTAGTGGCTGTCCAGCCGTTACTAATATAAACGAGCTTAATAATTGGCTTTATAAGGATCAGGAAAACATCATACTTAGCGAACCTATTGATAACATCGTGGCAGATAGGATTATCAATGCCCTTGAGAATTCTGAGTTACGACAGCGCGTTAAGGAAGGAGGGCTAAACACGGTGAAAAGCCTAAGTTGGGATATTGCATTGCAACAGATCATGGAATATGTTCGTAATCCGAAGAAATATTGTCCTATAAACGCGCAATGTAAGCTAAAGTAAATTCTCATATTAATTATTCTCCCCATTATATGAATAGCTTGTTTGTTACAGTATGCTAGCTCCACTAGGATATATTGCTATATGTTATAGTGCCCAGTAATACCGATGTCGTATGAAAGAATATAAGCCTAAAAACTTATACCCTAAATTTGTAGGCTTTATCCACAGTGATGCTGATATTGACTATAGGAGAAATTGATAGATTGTGGGTTGGCCTAAGCTCTTGGGTATGCGATATGCAGATGTGAAAGGTACCTATCAATCTTTAAAAAAGATATGTGGGCAAATATTACATAACATAAGCGAGAATAGAAAATGGCAGATGTAGATACATGTTTTATTGATTCAAGCAACTATGAGTTTTTTGATTTTGGGTGTAGCGCTGGTGGTTCGTTAGAGAGGTACGGCAAGATGTTTCAGGCAGAAGGAAAAGGCCTGGGTCTGGATGTTAACCCCCAAAAGGTCAAGCTTACAAAAGAAAAAGGCTTTAATGCAGAGGTGTGTGATATCACAAAACTACAACTCAGCTCTAAGGTTAGGTTTTGTATCATGCATCATTTTCTTGAACATATTCCAAGTACACATGATGTAAATACAATTGTTAGAAAGGCGTGTTCGGTTGCAGATGATTTTGTACTAATAAGACAGCCATACTTTGATGCTGATCCTTATCTCTTTTCACATGGATTTAAGTTCTTTTGGTCAAATTGGCGTGGCCACCCAAATAATATGACGTTACTTGAACTCCACAGCATGCTTACGCCTATGGTTTCTGAGGGTCTAATAAAACGGTTTGCTTTATATGGGCTTTATCCTGTAACAAGCAGTGAGGATGCAGCCATTCATAACTTAGATTCTAAAATAGATCAGCATGAGTGGAATATTGAAGAGCATTCACAGAAGGAAATCATTGACTTTACAATAGGCATATACAGGGAAGTAATGGCTATTATTGATCTGAGTGGTAATACAACTAAAATAATTGAGGACAAAATAAAGCCCTCTGTTAAATTCTTTAGTTCTGACAACTGCATTTCAAAATGCCAAACAAAATAAAAGAGTGAAAATACTGCCTATGTAACTCTTTTTATGTGCCTGCTGCCGTAGTCGCGCATCAAAACACGATATGCCCAAAAAACACTATAAACATAGCTTTATTATTGACTGGGATATTGCGAATTCATTGGAATGACTGATCTATAATGAACCAAGATCCCCCTCATCCATGTGACATCATTCTGCCTGTTTATAATGGTCTTAGTTATGTAAAAGAGTGCATTTCATCAATTATTGAATATACAGATAGGGAGATTTATCACCTGTATATAGTTGATGACTGTAGCGATACAGTAACAGAACGTTATCTTTTATCGATTGCTAAGAAGCATCAGAATATCACGCTTATTCGTAATGAAACAAATATTGGTTTTTTAAAATCATGTAACAAGGGCATAGAACAGAGTGATGCTGAATATGTCTTGTTAATAAACAGTGATGTTGTTGTTGTAGAAAACTGGCTTGACAGGTTGCTTGCGTGTGCGGACTCTGACCTTGATATCGCTTCTGTTAATCCGTTAACCAATCATGCCTCACAAATAAGTATACCTATTTCCTCTGGGTCAAACTTCATTTCAATGGACTGGTCTATTCGCCAGATGTCCCATAAACAATATCCTGATGTTGTAACTGGCGTGGGGTTTTGCATGCTACTTCGCCGGTTAGCACTCGATAATGTTGGGATGTTTGATGAAATATATGGGCATGGCTATTGTGAGGAGTCAGATCTCTGTATGCGCCTTACGACAAGTGGTTATCGAACGGTAGTGGCAGATGATGTATATCTATTTCATAAAGGTTCTGCCAGTTTTGGAGATAGGGATGAGCGTTATATAAATAACAGGAAGATATTTGATGAGCGATGGCTCAGCATTTATAAAGAACAATATAAATTATTTCAAAAAGCAGATTCTTTAGCTTATCTTCGTAACTCACTCAAAGCACCTCAACGATGGTCGCCATTGACCTCCATGAGGGAGACCTACCGTAATATCCGAAATCAATATCAAGCCAATAATTACATTGGTGCAGCTAAGGCAGCTGTTCGAGGAATATTAAATCTACCTTTTCATACCGAAAATATCGTTTCAAGTGAATATGTAGAAAGGTTATCGCGGCCAGGACGATTAAAGGTCACCTATGTGCTGCATAATCTTACAGTTGCAGGTGGCGTGTTGTCTGTGGTTCAACTGGTTAATGAACTTATACTCTTAGGTGTTGAGGCGCGTATTGTCGCTTTATATCAATATCCTGAAACAAAACAGTGGAAATCATATACGTGCCCAATTATCTTTAAGAATGAAAATGAACTAATCGCGAATTTCCCTCAATCTGATATAGCAGTAGCAACCCACTGGACGACAGCAGGGTGGGTATCTAAAGTTCTTTCGACAGGTAGAGCAAAGACGGGGGTATATTTTCTTCAGGATTACGAAAGCTGGTTCTTTCCAGAGTCTGATGTTGATGCTCGAACTAAGGTGAAAAACACATATTCAATGATTGAACATAAGATAGTTAAGTCTTCCTGGTTGCAGAAATTGATCCAGACAGATGGATATCAGAGTGAAAAAATTTGGTTGGGTATGGATCTTGGGGTTTTTTATCCCAGGGATGTAATTCGGAGTGGCAATCCCGCGATTGTTGCCATGGCGCGCCCAAGGACGCCTAGGAGAGGCTTCAGTGTTTTAATTGATGCTTTGGCTATAGTGAAAAATAGGCTGAAAAATGTCGATATATTTCTGTTCGGTGATGATCTATCGAACAAAACTATTCCATTTGAGTTTTTTGATAAAGGTATTATATCTAATCAGAGTCAGCTGGCCGAATTATACTCGGCTTCTGATATATTTATTGATGCTTCAGATTTTCAGGGTTTTGGCCGTACAGCACTTGAAGCAATGGCGTGTCATACGGCATGTATCCTTACAGATGTTGGTGGAGTAACGGAGTACGCTAAGAATGAGGATAATTGTATACTTGTACCGCCACATCAACCTGAAAAGGTTGCTCATGCAGTTTTTAAGTTGCTTGATGATGATAATCTGCGAGCACAAATTACTAAAGGCGGTAGTGAGACAGCAAGCAAATTTTCTCATAAAGAGGAAGCAAAAAAGACCCTTACTTATTTTAGAGGTCTATAAAGTCATCTATCCACTAGCTGGCAGCTGATCCATGACTTTGTCAACATACCTTCCTGCCTAAGAGCAATCGGCCGGTCTCAATAATATCTTCTTTTTTCAGTTGCTTATAAGGGGAGTCAATACTGGAAAAATGGGTCTATGCCATATCGAGTGGTTCAATGAATAGACACAGAGACCACGGAGGCCACAGAGCATGAAGGAGTGTAGTAAGGAGCTGTCAGAAACAGTGATAGGTTATGCTATTGAGGTGCATCGTACATTGGGTGCTG
>JAKISI010000091.1 GCA_021648685.1 Candidatus Polarisedimenticolaceae bacterium | reverse complement strand
AGGAAGCCACGCCCTATTTTAATGGGAGTGCCTCCGTTAAAATGAGTACGCGTATTCAGCGATAACGCACTTAGACAGACCGAGCAAAAGAGAGACAGAGCGATGCCGCAGCTTGATTTTAAAATCAGGTCTAACAATCCAAATCCAGCCGACCCCGCAAAGCGTCACATTTTTTGCTATCGCAAAAACTGCGCCACTTCACGGGTCGGCTGATTTGGGTCGTTATGCAAAAGGAGAGAAAGTAAATTGAGCATTTTCATAAATGCAAAGAGTTGGCAAGTATTTCTAGTTATGATGGTGCTATTAGCACTTACTGCTTTTTTACCAAGTACCAGTGATATTTCATTTGGTTTTGAAGCGGGCATGGTGGTATTTATTGCATTTTATTTTTCTTGGCTGTGCACCATTGGCATATTTTGCAATAAAAAATGCCCTGAAGAATTACAAAAAACACCAAAGATAATGCTAATTTCACTTGCATACGCTGCGATATATTCTCTTCTATTCAATTTATTATTATCACACCCAGAAATCAGTAATGATCATATATTGCCTTTTCATATGGCTGCTATGGGGTGTATGTTTTATTCATTAGGCTATGTTGCAAAAAGACTTATTGTTGCTCAGCGAGGTGAACAAGTTACGTTCATTGAGTATTTTGGGGCGCTAATTATGTTCTGGTTTTTTCCAATTGGCGTATGGTTCGTCCAGCCTAAAGTCAATGCTATATTTAACGATTAAATGCATAAGAAAGTAAGATCTGTGAAAAGTATTAAATTGCTTGTTTCATCAATTATATTAATGTAATTTATAGGCTATGCGGCAGCACAGTCTGACATGAAGGAAATGATTCATGTCATGGAGCAAGATGTTCCAGAAAAATATGAATCAGTTATGTTGTCGTTTATAGAGAGTGCAAAGGCTGGTGATATAGATAAATTAATTTCTTTAACAAGCAAAGTAACAATAGAGAAAATCGGTTTAGAGAACCTTAAACGCCATTATCAAAAAGATACTATTCCTGCATTAAAGGCATGTAATGCTATCTTAGAAGGTGGTGAAATCATTCATATTACAAAACAGCAGAGTGGCACTGGGTCTGGCTGGTTATATCGTAAAGTATGCACATACGGCGAAAATAAGAAAATCCAAGTCCAATTTGTAATTCTGAATGAAAATGGTCAAATCGTTCTAACATCATTTGGCTTAGGATAAATATGCATAACGAATAAGGTTAGATCTTGTGAGCGTAGCGAGCCAAGATCTGAACCGTTTGTTGGACAACCCCGGCACCCGATAGGCAGCACTGTTCTTTAAGAAAATAGCTTTTTGATTTTCTGCGGTGCCCAAGGCTCATTGAATCGATGAACCTTTGGCGCATACAGATCCTGTTGCCATTGCAGCAACATGTTCTGATAAACGGGCTGTTTATTACATATATTCATGTTTTTTAGGCAAGCGTCACCCTCAGCAATTATCCCACTGAAAATTTGACTGCGCGTGATATGAGATTATCTACACAGCCAATGGCTCCACCCCATCCTTCACCTTGCATTCACCCGATGGAAATATCTGAGTAGCCAAAATCTTCATTACGGCACCACAGCATTGACACCTCAGTTGTGGTCTCTTAATCAACGTATCTAACGCTGTTATTGGCTTCAGTTTGAGGAGATACTGAAGCAGTTGGATTAGCTGCTTGCTATTGGGGTGCAAAAACCCAAAGTTCCTGGCCCGCCTAAAGCCCTTGGGTAAAACATGCTGCATCAGCAGCCATAAGAAGGTCTCACCGGGCACCGTCTTATACACCATCCGCTTTGTTTTGCTATCTTTATACCGGTAGGTCACATTGCCATCCTTGCAAGCAACAATATGTTTTTCTTGAATCACACCCCGATAGAGATACTGACTAAGATAGATCAGGGCTTTTTGGCCACTGCCTACAGATTTACAGTCCACCACCCATTTTGATGGGTGCCGTTTGGGGAGCGGCAAATTTTCTTCAGTGATTGCTGCCAGTATTTTTGCCCGAAAAACCTTGGCCAGTGCGCGGTGATTGAACAGGTAGCGCTTTTTCCCACGAGACCGCTTTTCACGCCAGCACCGTCTGGTTTTATTAACTGCCGCCGCCGGCATAAGCAAATGCACATGGGGGTGATAATCCAGCGCACGTGAATGGGTATGCAAGACAAGGGTTGCTCCCGTATCACCATTGAGCTGCTTATCGTTTTGAGCAAAGTCGCGTACGGTCTCCCAAGCAGATCGCATCATGCATGAATAGAGCCTGTGTTGGTTACGCCAAACCAGCGTCCTGAACTGCGCAGGCAGGGTAAAAGTGATGAGGAAATACCCCACAGGCAGCTCTTTACTGAGCTGGCGTGTTAACCACTGCTGCCCCTCATGAGCTTGACAGTGAGGGCAACTACGATGACCACAAGAGTGGGGCACATAGGCCTGATGATCACATTGAGAACAGCCCGCCAACATCTTGGGGCTTTCAGCTGTACGGCAAATGGCCATGCGTGACAATGCTTTTTTATGAGAAGGTAATATCTGATCCTGATATTTTTCAAAAAAGGCGGCTTTAAACGTATTGATAATGGAGGATAAGCGCATCATTTGACATTCCCCCACTGGATGGAGAAGCCACTCATCAACGCATTAATCCGGCCTATTGCATTTTGATCGGTATGGGAGGTGAGATGGGTATAGCGGGTTGTGGTCAAGATGCTTTTGTGACCGAGGATCTTCTGTACTTCCAGAAGATCCACACCCGATTCGATCAGATGAGTGGCGTAACTGTGGCGCAAGCTATGAGGGGTAATCTTTTTTTTATACCGCAAGTATCAACCACCTTTCTCATCGTGACTTGAACACCCCCTCGGTCCAGCGGCGTAGTGGCATGGCAAGAGGCCTTCAATCCGCCTTTGCGGTTAGGGAACAGCAACACAGGGTGGCGATGAATCTGCCAGAACCTGCGCAGCACATCCAGCGTGGCCGAGGGCAAGGGAACAAACCTGTCCTTATTGCCCTTCCCGTCCCGGATATGCACCCGTTTACGTACTGCATCAAGATCACCCACCTCCAGATTAAGCCCCTCACCGAGGCGCAGCCCAAGGCTGTAAAGGGTGAAAAAGAGCACGCGATAACTCAACTTGCGTGTTGTTTTAAAGAGGGCTGATGCCTCCTCAATGGTGAGGATATCGGGTAGACGTGTCGCCTTGGGCGGTTTGATCAGATCAACATTTACCCAGGGTTTGTGCAGTACATGCCGGTAATAAAACTTGAGGCCATACAGATCCAGCTTGACCGTACTCCAGGAGTGGCTTTTAAGAAGCGCAGTGAAATAATCGAGCAGTTGATCGTCAGTGAGATCATCTATCTGATAATCATACTGCTTTCCGATACGGCGAATTGCCCTTGCATAGGCTTCAAGTGTCTTGGGTTGGAGTCCTTTTAGTTGAAGATGTTTTAGGTGAGCCTCGTAATTTTTCTTGAATGTTGAATTGGATGGTATTTTCATAGCAGTGCAACCTCATATTCTTACTGGGATTTTCCCTCTACATGAGGGGGTGAGGTTGCATTTTATTATTAATCGAGAGTGAGGGCTTTTCTCCGCGATAGCGGGTTCGTCCAACAAGGTAAATCAACCTGACATTTTGTTCGCTAGCGCTCTCAAAATGACAGGTTATTTACGACGTTACACCGCAGAATTCAAATTCTGCGCTTTGCTTAAATTATAAGTATTTGGTTCAGTTGTAGTAAAATGGACAGAGTAATCTTTAGCGATGGTGCATTCTGAAAAGCTGAGCAAAAGAGACTGAAGTGCTATAAATACGGACAGAGTACTGTTGGGCGACAAATGATCTGTTCGGAGATAAAAAAGAGTGGCTTGCAAGTGACATGGTACTGCGGAGCGACACAGGTTATTTTAGCTTTAGTGGCATTAAAATAAAAAGTAGGAAGCCACGCCCTATTTTAATGGGAGTGCCTCCGTTAAAATGAGTACGCGTATTCAGCGATAACGCACTTAGACAGACCGAGCAAAAGAGAGACAGAGCGATGCCGGCGTTTGATTTTAAAATCA
>JAKISI010000090.1 GCA_021648685.1 Candidatus Polarisedimenticolaceae bacterium | reverse complement strand
CAAACAGTGATATATGGAAAACGGAGAGGGCGGATAATGTACCACCTGGGTACCAGAATTAAATGTTACCGTGGAGGGTTATCCGCCAATTGAGAGGCAGTTAACCGTTATTTATCAGATTTGTCGTTGGACAAAGCCGCTATTGCGGGAAAAACAGATCAATCCACCTCCGGCGCCTAAGTAGTACCCGGTAGAAAACCCAGTTTTCCACATAAGTTCTTACTACCGCACTCGGTTATTTAGTCACTCTCATAATCTAAACGCCGCAAGCGGCGGGGAATTGAACCCCAAGAGATTAAAATGTAACCCCACCTTGATATCGTCGGCACGGGGACTGATGACGAAGGCTCTAAGTTATTAGCGCTTTAATTAGCACCTGACTCAATATTCAGAAACCGAATATAGTGCTCAGTAAACTCTATAGCCTGGCTTTTCTGCTGAGCTCCTAAGAAGTTTTTGGCCTCTTGCTTTGTAACCCCGGCATTGCGAACAAAATCAGACAGGCTCACTTTTGCCATCAAAGCGCCAGGGCGATTCAGATCCGGCACCGCAGAATTTCGAATATCTTTTAGCGCATATTCCATACGAAATATATCAGAATCATGCACCAGAGCCACTGCCAACTCGTCAGCTCTACGAATACGCTCAGAAAAAATGCTTAAAACATCCTGTATTTTATCCGGGTGTTTCTGTAGCCCCTCAATAAAATCATCCCTGTTTAAGGCTATAAGTTCTGTATTTGTAACGGCTGTAGCTTTGGCTGATCGAGGATGTGAGTCAATCAGTGACATTTCACCAAAAAGCTTGCCTCGCCCCAATGTTGCCAAGGTTAGCTCTTCACCCGTGTCACCAATTTGGCTTGAAATTCTTACTGTTCCTTTATCAATAATATAAGCCTCTTTCCCCATTTCATCTTGCGGGAAGATTACTTCTCCCGCGCCAATGACAAGCCTTTGAAAGCGGTTTGAAAACAGCCTGGTAATGGTGTTGTTTGTTACATAATCACGAAATGCCCATTTATAAAAAGCCTCCAGCGAACTTGCCATTGGCACAATGTACTCACCAATTTCCTTCACCCACTGCTGATCATCAAGCGTTTCAAAGTTCATCCGCTTATACATACTTGTTGTTTTAGCATTAACCGAGGTTACAAGATGGGTAGCCTCCCATGCGCAACCAACACCAGCGCCCACCTTTAGCAGCGCACGAATCACATCACGGCGATGCCTCCAGCTCTTTTTAATTGCCAGCATGCCAGCACTGCCTATGCTTGGCTCCTTGCCATATTTGCTTCTCCACTCCGCGGTAATTTTCTGGCGGAAGTCACTATAATCATAGAGCTCTTCTGGTGGCAAACCCTGCCCTGAATCAAGGTTTAAGCGTATGGTTCCAATGGGCTGCCCACCGCTATATGCCACAATGTTTGCCACGTGGGGAAGCACATCAAATTGATCAACTATTACACCATGGGCCTCTTGTTGTGCATCTTTAAAATAGCCCTCCTCCCCAGCATAAACCTCATGCCGCAGACGAAGTACGTCCATGAGTTCTTTGGCACTCTCAGCAACCTTAACCCTGATAGACATGATTTATTCTCACATTTATAAACTCCACCCTCTAGGATGTTGTTCGAGAACTAGGTTTTTTGCACATTAAGATTTATAACTTGTTGAATTACAAGAAGTTGATGTTTTATAAACCGCAATTTTGCCTATTCCCGGGCAGCCTCCTGGCCTGTTTCTTACCCCACATAAACAGCTGCTCAGTGCTAAAATGTACCCTATGATCAAAGTGAATTTAAAACCGTTTATTTTTACATTGCCTCTACCTTGCATATAGAACAATATACCAATAGTTTCAAGCTACAAGCATCATAGCACTTTCACACATACATTTTATTTGTCATCTTGCAGCCCAGTACACTTAATCAGGATATCAGACAAATGCAACCATTTGACTACTCCACCGCCTTTTCTCGCAGCATTGGCTGGATCACTCATGATGAAGCAACAATACTCCGCAATAAGCGAATAGCTATTGCTGGTATGGGCGGCGTGGGTGGTATACACCTTCTTACCCTTACCCGCCTTGGAATTGGAGCATTCTCAATCTCAGATTTTGACACCTTTGAGCTGGCTAATTTTAACCGCCAGGCAGGTGCCATGACATCCACCTTGAATAAGCCCAAGGCAGATGTACTCCATAAAATGGCAAAGGATATCAATCCAGAATTAAATATCCGTATCTTTTCAGATGGGGTAAATGAAGAAAATGTAAACACCTTTTTAGCAGATGCAGACCTTTATGTAGATGGCCTTGATTTTTTTGTACTTGATGCCCGGCGAATGGTTTATGCCAAATGTGCTGAACTGGGCATTCCAATAGTAGTTGCCGCCCCCTTGGGTATGGGCGTAGCCCTCATCAACTACCTGCCAGGGAAAATGCCTCTTAATCAATATTTTGGGCTGGAGAACGGAACAGATGATATGCAAATTCTCCGCTTCCTGTTAGGTCTTTCACCTGCAATGCTGCAGCGCAGCTATTTAGCCGATCCCTCAGCTGTGGATCTTGCAAATCACCGAGGCCCATCAACGCCAATGGCCTGCGAACTATGCGCAGGTTTTGCAGCAACTGAGGCGTTAAAAATGCTACTCAATAGAGGGAAGGTTCGTGCAGCACCACACGGGTATCACTTTGATGCCTATCGTAATAAAACCAGTCATACATGGCGCCCTGGAGGGTATCGCAACCCACTGCAACGGCTTGGTTTGGCCATTGCCCGTCATCAACTGGCTAAAATGAAACAGGAGCGCTAAGCCATGTCTCTAAACAAACCAGAAACCACTATTCATAAAATTCTAGACCTGGCTCGCTGGGCTCCAAGTGGCGACAATACCCAACCCTGGAGGTTTGAGATCATTGATGACCACAACTTTATTATTCATGGACGTTATATTGGGGAAAACTGCGTCTATGATCTAGAAGGAGATGCCAGTGAAATTGCGCTTGGCATACTCATCGAAACATTAACCCTTGCCGCCACCCAATACAATTGTCGCTTAAGAGCTGATAGACGAGAAGAGATACGGCAGAAGCCTCCAATATTTGATGTGCAGCTAGAGCCAGATCAAACCATAAAACCAGATCCGTTAGTTGACTGCATAGAAAAGCGCAGTGTTCAGCGCCGCCCTCTAAAAACCCGCCCATTATCCTCGGCAGAAAAAGAGGCTGTAAGCAATAGCATAGATACAAAAAAGTATCGCATTCTATGGCTCGAAGGCTTCAATAACCGTTTACGTACAGCTTTTTTGATGTTTAACAATGCCAATATCCGCCTCACCATTCCAGAAGCCTATGAAGAACACAAAAAAGTTATTGAATGGCGAGCGCAATACAGCAAGGATCGCATCCCGGATCAGGCTTTGGGCACCGACCCGGTGCTGACTCGCACCATGGAATGGGCCATGAAAAGCTGGGGGCGGATTAATGCGCTAAATCATTATGCTGCCGGTACCTGGTTGCCTCGAATTGAAATGGATCTTATTCCAGGGATTGCATGTGCCGCACATTTTGTAATCATTGCCAACGAAACACCACAACAACCTGGCGACTACACACAAGCAGGGCGTGCTATCCAACGATTTTGGCTCACAGTTACCCAACTTGATTTACAGTTGCAACCTGAAACTACACCACTAATTTTCCGAAAATATGTTACTCATGATATTCCGTTTACCTGTGTTGCGAAAGGTAGAGAGAGGGCTCGTGCATGTAGCAGACAACTTGAGCAGCTAATTGGAAAGCAGAATGCTAATCAGGCAGTTTTTATGGGGCGCATTGGTGCGGGCAAAAAAGCAGAGGCAAGAAGTAAGAGAGAGCGGCTGGAGAACCTTATTTCAACATAACAGCAAGCACCTCAATAGTTGCATAATTATGGGGCTATGCCATATTGAGTGGGGGATACAGCTATTTTTCATAGACACAGACGCCTATATGGATATAGGTGGTAGAGCAACGCAGGAGCAGTTTGCCGAGACCACTGAGAACACAGAGTTATCGTTTGTAACGTTTAATTCCATTGACCAACCTGGATGCATTAAAATTTA
>JAKISI010000046.1 GCA_021648685.1 Candidatus Polarisedimenticolaceae bacterium | reverse complement strand
CCGTTTCACCCGTTCCATGCTGCTTGCCCAGGGTGGCTTTGACACCTTTCTGAAAGCAGATTCTGGTGATCGAGCGCCCATTCTGGAGCAGATAACGGGCACGGAGATTTATAGCCGAATCTCGATGCGCGTCCATGAGCGTCGTTCTGAGGAACGCAACAGGCTCAACACCCTGGAGGCGGAACTCGACGGTATGCAGCTTCTGAGTGAAGAGGATGAAGAGCAGCTTACTGCCTCTCTGAACCAAAAGACCCACCAGGATGCGGAACTGAACCGACAGATTGCCCACAAGAACCGGGCGATCGCCTGGCTTGAGGGCATTGCCCGGCTTGAGGAGGAGTTGAAGCAGCTTGGTCAGCAAAAGGATGATTTGCAGACCCGGATAGATGCCTTTGCTCCCGAGCAGGAAAAACTCAGGCTTGCCAGCCAGGCGCTTGAACTGGCGGGTGATTACTCCGCTCTGACATCCATTCGGAGCGGACAGTCGACTGACCTGTGCAACCTTGGAGAGTGCCAGAAATCTTTGCTCACTCAGGAAGAGGCCGCAAAGCTGGCAGAAGAGGCCATGAAAACGGCCGTCGGACAGCTTGAAACAGAGAAGATGGCGCAGCAAAAGGCGTTGCCGGTCATCCGCAAAGTTCGAGAACTGGATCTGAAGATTGCCGAAAAAGATGCGCCTGTTAATGCGGCCACCGCCACCATTGCAGATTATAAAACGTCGATTGAGCTGCTCCGTACCCAGCAGAATGAAGATTGTGCTGATCTAAAGGACAAAAGAAAAACGCTGGAAGAGCTGCTACAGCAGCTGGAAAAAACAGATGCTGATGAAGGATTGGTAGAAAATCTCACCGGGATTTGTGGGCGATTCGAGGTTTTGCAGAATCTCCACAGGCAGTTGGTTGGCAAGCGTGAAGAGATCAATCAAGCAGAAGGCCAGCTTCAGGAAGCCTCTCGCTGTTGGCAGGAACAGTCAACAACGCTGGCAACAGAAAAACGCAGTCAGGAAGGCATCCAGAGTGTGCTGGCGGAAAAGCGGTCGGAGATCAATAGCGTCCTTGAGGGTAAAGAACTGGCTGATTGGCGTGACAGGCTGTCATTGTTGGCAGCGCAAAAAGAGCTTCTTGTTAAAGCCACCGAAGCAAGCCAATCCCTATTGGAGTCCAAGCGGAACCTTGATGATCTCGGCAGCCGAAAAGCAAAGCTTGGCACTGGGGAGTCTACCCTGACGGAGAAGCTCAAGGAGCAAACCGAGAAACAGGCCTCGCTTGAAAAGGAAATAGAGCTGCTGGAAACCCAACTTACACTGCTCAAAAAGATAGAAGATCTTGAGGAGGCTCGCTATCAGCTTCAGGACGGTAAGCCGTGTCCACTCTGCGGTGCTAAAGAGCACCCCTTTGCTGAGGGCAATATCCCGGTTCCAGATGAAGCCCAGCAATGTCTCAGCACGGTGAGGGCCGACTTGAAAGCTGTGACTGATGCGATTTCCGATTTTAAGGTCAAACTGGCCCAGGTAGGTAAAGACCTTGAGCAGGTGGTATCCGGCCAGAAAGAACATGCTGAGAAAATTGACGAAGCAAATCGCTTGATTGCTCAGGCCTGTTTGGATCTGCCGACCGGTTTTGAGTTGGCTGCTTCTGATCCTGACCTTGACGTGAAACTGAAAGGAATTAAGGATGAAAATCGCCAAGCTCTGGAGCATGCAACCCAAGTTGTACAGACTGCCGAATCGGTGGAGAAGGAGTTGAATACACTGCGTGAGTCGCTGGAGAAGGCCAAGGAGTCGGTTGTAAAAGCTGAACGTGAGACCCAGGCTGCTACACACAAGAAGGATTCAGCCGGTGAGTTGCTGAAACGGATTAATAAGGAGGTTGAAGGGCTCCAAAGCCAACAGGGAAAATCCCTCGGAATTTCGCAAAAGGATGTTCAGGTGTTCGGAGTCGAACCCCTTTCTGTCGGCAATTTGGATCAGATTCAAAAGCAACTGACGATCCGGCGTGACCAGTGGGTGGCACGTCAAAACAAAAAGGCTGAGCTTGATCAGAAGATTGCCACGCTTGAGCTACAGACACACCACCAGGCCAAACAGATCCAGAATTCTGGCAGCGTACTCAAGAAGCAACAGGAACTACATGATGGCCTCCTTCAAGAGCAAAAGACCCTGGAGCTTGAGCGACAAGATATTTACGGAGACAAAAATCCGGACGACGAGGAGTTACGCCTTTCTAACGCTATCGATTCTGCAGACAAGAAACTTGAGGCAGCCCGGCAGAAATTGAGCGCCGCAAACCAGGCGCTAAGCCAGCTGAAATCTAAGATTGAGGAGCTGAAGAAATCCATTGAAATACGGGGTATTCAGCTGAAATCATTGGAAGAGGCTTTTCTGGTACGGCTCAGGGAGTCGGGGTTTGCCGACGAAGAGAACCACAAGGCTGCATACTTGCCGGAAAACGAACGTAAAACCTTGGCGCAACAGTCTCAGAAACTTGCTGATGAGAAAACTGAGCTCACATCAAAAGATCGAGAAAACGCCAAGCGGCTGGAAACTGAGCATCAGAAACAGATCACTGATAAGCCACTGGATGAACTAGGAAATGCCTTGGTAATGTTGCTCTCCAACCAGAAGAGCCTCCAGCAGGAGATAGGCGGTATTCGCCAGAAACTAAAGGACAACGAGGAGCTAAAGCAGAAGCAACAGGAGCGGGCACAGGCCATTGATGCACAAAAATGTGAATGTTCGCGCTGGGATCTGTTACACGAACTGATCGGTTCGGCCGATGGGAGGAAATACCGCAACTTTGCCCAGGGGCTGACCTTTGAAATGATGATTGGCCACGCCAACCGACAGTTGCAGAAGATGACCGACCGTTACCTGCTGATCCATGATGCAACGCAACCGTTGGAACTCAACGTGATTGACAATTACCAGGCAGGTGAGGTTCGATCCACCAAGAATCTTTCTGGCGGCGAAAGCTTCATCGTCAGCCTCTCGCTGGCGCTGGGACTTTCACACATGGCCAGCAAAAACGTCAGGGTCGACTCGCTGTTCCTGGATGAGGGCTTTGGCACGTTGGATGAAGAGGCTTTGGACACAGCGCTTGAGACCCTTGCTGGTTTGCAGCAGGATGGCAAGCTGATCGGTGTGATTTCGCACGTACCTGCTCTCAAGGAGCGCATCAGTACCCAGATCCGGGTCATAACTCAAACGGGCGGAAGAAGCCTGATTTCAGGGCCTGGCTGTGGAAAGGTCTCAGCAGAAGTCTGATTTTGTAAAACTCGGAGCTGCCTACGCCAAAATTATGCCAAGGTAACAGCTAACAGGTTGATAATAAAAGGAAATATGGTGCCGAGGAGAGGACTTGAACCTCCACGGGGTTACCCCCACTAGCACCTGAAGCTAGCGTGTCTACCAATTTCACCACCTCGGCGGAGGAGCGGTTCTGCAAGCTGAGTGCAGTGTCCTGATGAGCTGGCGAACTTTACCGGGACAACAGTGGGTTGTCAACGGTAGAATATGCCCTTTAATAACCATTATAGGAAAAGATCTATCGTGGCTAAACGCCGAGGCAAAAAGAGTGCTCGTGAGCTAGACCCCTACCAGGCTCGTGAGTCAAAGAAGTACGAAAATCCCATCCCCAGTCGGGAGTTTATTCTTGATCTGCTCACTGAGCATGGTGCGCCACTGGGTATCGCTGCTATTGCTGAGCGGTTGAGCCTTTTTGAAGAGGATGACCTGGAAGCGCTACGCCGCCGCCTGAATGCGATGGAGCGGGATGGCCAGTTAGTGCGCAATCGTCGCAATGGCTTCTGTATCGTCAACAGCAAGGATCTTGTAAGTGGCCGTGTCATTGGGCATCAGGATGGCTTTGGTTTTCTCAAGCCGGATGAGGGTGGGGATGATCTCTTTTTATCACCACGACAGATGCGCTCATTATTGCATAATGACCGGGCAGTGATGCGTGTAGCGGGGGTAGACCGCCGGGGTCGCCTGGAAGGGGCGCTGGTGGAGGTGTTGGAGCGCAATAATCATGAGGTTGTTGGGCGGCTTCATCACGAAGGCAGCGTTGGTTTTGTGGTGCCGGATAACAAGCGATTACATCTTGATATCGTGATTCCAGAGTGTGATTTGGGCGGTGCCACCCATGGGCAGATGGTTGTGGCGCAGATTGTGGAACAGCCCACCAAGCGTTCTCAACCGATTGGCCGCATCGTGGAGGTACTGGGTAATCACATGGCACCCGGCATGGAGATTGACATTGCCATCCGCACACATGAGCTGCCGGTAGAGTGGCCAGAGACGGTTACAGAGGAGATCCGCGCCCTTGGGAAGGAGGTGGATGAGGCCGCCAAGCAGGGGCGGGAGGATCTGCGGGATCTGCCGCTGGTGACGATTGATGGCATTGATGCGCGTGATTTTGATGACGCGGTCTATTGTGAAAAAACCCCCAAGGGGTGGCGGCTGCTGGTCTGCATCGCAGATGTCTCCAGTTATGTCACCCCCAAATCAGCGCTGGATCAAGAGGCATTGGCGCGTGGTAACTCAGTCTATTTTCCAGATCGGGTGATTCCAATGCTGCCAGAGGTGCTCTCTAACGGCCTCTGCTCGCTCAACCCCGATACAGATCGGCTTTGCATGGCCTGCGAACTCTATATCAGTAAAGAAGACGGGAGGATCATACGATCCCGCTTTTTTGAGGCTGTGATGCGCTCGCATGCCCGGCTCACCTATGATCAGGTAGCCGCTATGGTGGTTGAGCGCGATCCGGAACTGTGCAGTCAGTATGCTCACTTGTTGGCGCATCTGCATGAACTATATGCACTCTATAAGGTACTGCACCATGCCCGTAGCCTGCGTGGTGCCATTGATTTTGATACTACAGAGACGCGCATCCAGTTTAATGATGAACAGAAGGTGGAGCAGATTGTGCCGGTGCAGCGCAATGATGCCCATCGGATGATTGAAGAGTGCATGCTGATTGCCAATGTAGCCGCAGCACGCTTCTTGCAGCGAAAAAAACTACCCGCGCTCTACCGCATCCATGAGGCGCCATCAGAGCAAAAAATGGCCGACCTGCGGGAATTTCTCAATGAACTTGGATTGGGGCTCTCCGGAGGCAAAAAGCCCACAGCCAAGGATTATGCCGAGTTGTTGGACTCTGTGCGGGGGCGCCCGGATCGGCATCTGATCCAGACGGTATTACTGCGCTCTATGGCACAGGCTGTCTATGGGCCGGACAATGTCGGGCATTTTGGTCTGGCCTACCCGGAGTACACCCACTTCACCTCGCCGATCCGGCGCTACCCTGATCTGCTGGTGCATCGTGCCATCAAGCATCTGCTGGCAGATGGCACAGCGGAAGATTTCGAGTACTCACACCCCAAACTCCTGGCGCTGGGGGAGCAGTGTTCCAGCACGGAAAGAAGAGCTGACGAGGCAACTCGCGATGCCACCGATTGGCTGAAGTGTGAATATATGCTGGATAAGGTGGGAGAGCAGTTTGATGGCATCATCACCAGCGTAAACTCCTTTGGCGTCTTTGTAGAGCTGGATCAGATCTATGTGGATGGTCTGGTGCATATCACAGCGCTGGATAACGACTACTACCACTTTGACCCGGTTGGTCACCGGCTGAATGGTGAGCGCAGTGGCAAGGTCTACCGGCTGGGCGATGCCATTCGTATTCAGGTGGCTGCGGTTAACCTGGATGACAAGAAGATAGACTTCGTATTGGCAAACAGTGGCACCAAAGATGAGACCAGCAGCGTAAAAAGCAAACGCAAAAGCAAGCGTAAAAGCAGACGGCGTAAAAAGGCTCAAAAGCAATGAGCCACTCACAAATCATCTTTGGCCTGCACAGCGTACGCACGGCACTGAAACATGAAGGAGCGGTAACCGAGCTTTGGATTGAAGCGCGGCGGCAAGATCGCCGCATCCGCGAAGTGCTGCAATTAGCAAAAGAGTCTGGCCTGCAACCGACCAGGGTCTCCCGTGATGAACTGGATGGACTGGCTCCTGCCGGAGCCAACCATCAGGGTGTAGTGGCAGCTACCCGCTCTCCCGCAGCACTGGATGAGACATCACTAAAAGCACTTTTAAGCAAGCTCGACACCCCCCCTTTCCTGCTGGTGCTGGATGGTGTGCAGGACCCACACAACCTGGGCGCCTGTCTGCGTAGCGCCGATGCTGCAGGGGTGCATGCCGTGATTGCCCCCAAGGATCGCTCTGTTGGCCTGGGACCGACGGTCTGCAAGGTGGCCAGTGGTGCTGCGGAGAGCATGCCCTTTGTGCAAGTGACCAATTTGGCACGTACCCTGCGTTGGTTGCAGGATGAAGCCGGGGTCTGGTTAATAGGTACAGCGGGAGAGGCAGAGAGCACGCTTTTTCAAACCGATCTTACAGGCTCACTGGCGCTGGTTATGGGAGGCGAAGAGAAGGGCATGCGAAGGCTGACGCGTGAGGCCTGTGATACCGTAGTCAAACTCCCGATGGTTGGCCAGGTGGAGAGCCTGAATGTCTCTGTTGCTGCGGGCGTGGCACTGTTTGAAGCCGTGCGGCAGCGATCTGGTTACATGTAATGTGATGAGGTGGCTCACACCACCTCTTCCTCTCATCAGAAAGCCTCTCCTCCCCCCCCCCTTTGACAAGAGATACAGGCTGGGGGCAAAAAAGCCACAGCCACAGCAAAATCCACCTCCCCTCTTTTCTTTAGCGTTAAACCAAGATCCTGCAAGTGCTCACACTCACTCAGCACACCAAAAGCAAGCAATATCAGTTGCAAGGTCCAGGTTAAAGAGAATTGATCATTGGTCGATGAATAGCTGTAGATAGGGAAGAAAATTCTCTAAAAGAGCATCAGTAATCAGATTTCCTAAAAAAACCATGAGCCATATCCAGCTTGGCTACTACCTGATGTCAAGCTGAGTTTAAGATGAGGGATATTCATGTCTGCCTTTCTAAGTTCTGTACGAGCAAAAATATATGTAACCGTCACCATTATTTTTCTAGCGGTTATATCTATTGTTACAGTTTATTCAACGATTAAAGAGCGCGATCGCACTCTTAACATGGCAGAGCAGCATGTACAGAGCATGGTGAATTTTTATTTTGACAGCCTGAATACAATGATGCTGACAAACACAATGAAGCAAAGGAGCATCCTGAGGCAAAAAATCCTGAAACAACCAGGAATAGTAGAGGCACGAGTGGTACGTGGTCAGCCAGTCATTGCTCAATATGGAGAGGGCAATGCAGATGAGATAGTAGTTGACGATCTGGATGCAAGGGCATTGCAAGGTGAAAAAATAGAGCAAATAAAATCGACGCCAGAAGGCCGCATACTGACTATGATAATACCGTTCAGGGCATCAATGAGCAGTGGTGATGTAAATTGCTTAAGCTGCCACAAGGTGCAGGAAAATGCGGTAAATGGTGCGATTAGAATCAGCTTTTCATTGGCAGAAATGGATGAAGAGCTGGTGCAGCAAACGCAACTTACGGTAACTGCAAATATTGTATTGGTGCTTATTGGCCTGTTTCTTATTAATGTTTTTATGCGCAAATGGATCACCTCTCCACTGAGCAACTTGATGGAGGTGGTAAATAAGCGTGCAGATGGTGATACTCAGATAAGAGCAAAGGTTGAAGATAAAAGTGAAATAGGGAGTTTGGCGCAATCATTTAACACCATGGCTGATAATGTCAATCATGTAACGGAGTGCAATAAAGCGGCAGCAGAGGATTTAGTACAAAAAATTGATCATCTTCTTGATGTTGTGAATCAAGCCTCTAAAGGCGATCTGACAGGGCAAGTGACTTTTACCAGTAATGATGGCATTGGTGCGCTAGGCAATGGCGTACAGATAATGATTGATAATTTAAGAAAGCTTATGGAAGAGAAGCGGCAAGCAGTTCGCAGCTTGCAAGAGAAGGTAGATGTTATTTTAGAGACAGTAAGCAATGCAGCCAAAGGGGATTTAACCGGGAAGATTGATATAGAGGGAGATGATGCCATTGGTCAGTTAGCAGCAGGTGTACAGGAGATGATTAATAATATCAATGCACTTATTGCTCAAGTTCAACGATCAGGGATACAGGTCACATCGTCAGGAATGGAGATAGCAGCTACTGCAAAACAACAAGAGATAACCGTAACAAAACAGGCTGCAACAACCAACGAAATCGTTGCGACGGCTACTGAAATTTCAGCCACATCAAAAGAACTTCTCTCTACAATGGATGAGGTTTCAAATCTTGCAGACAGCACAGCATCAGCAGCAGAAAGTGGGCATGCAGGGCTGGCACGTATGGAAGAGACAATACGGCTTATTGTAACCGCATCAGGTGTAATCGCATCAAAACTTGAAGTGCTTAATGAAAAAGCGGCAAACATTAATACCGTAGTTACAACTATAACAAAAGTAGCAGATCAAACAAATCTGCTATCACTCAATGCAGCAATTGAAGCAGAAAAAGCAGGGGAATATGGGCTTGGGTTTTCAGTTGTTGCAACCGAGATACGCCGACTTGCAGATCAGACAGCAATAGCAACCTGGGACATAGAGCAGATGGTCAAAGAGATGCAGACAGCCGTAACCGCTGGAGTGATGAGTGTTGATAAATTCTCAAAAGATGTTCAGGACAGTGTTCAAGAAGTAAGCCAGGTTGGCGCTGAGCTAAATCAAATCATAGGCCAGGTTCAATCATTGACGCCACGATTTGAAACTGTGCATGAAGGAATGCAGTTTCAGTCACAAGGTGCAGACCAGATTAAACAGGCAATCGTGCATCTTAGTGAGACTGCAAGACAGACAGTAGACTCCCTGCAAAAATCAAACTCAGCTATTGAGACATTAAATGAGGCAGCAAATGGACTGCAAACCGGGGTGTCAAGATTTAAAGTGTTGAGCAATTAATATGATTGACAACTGTGCCGGTATATTTTGATGCTGCTTTTGCTTTTTTCAATTGGAGATGGCCAGTATGGTATAGAGGCAACTCAAGTATTGGAAATATGGCCGGTGATACCACTAAAGCCGATACACCGAGCACCAGACTACATTGCTGGCCTTGCAAAGTGCAGAAAACAGCTGGTACCTATAATAGATATTTCAAAATTGCACATCAACAAGCCAGCATCAAGCAGAATCAGCACAAGAATAATATTAACCAAAATAAACGGTTCAAATAACAAAGAGCATACTATAGGCATTATTGCTGAACGTGTTACGGATACAGTAAATATTGATGATGTGCCTTCAGCATCTATTGGAATTAAGTCAAAGAGTGGCTCTTTAGCTGGTCATGAACTACTGGTTAATGGCCAATTGATACATAAAATAAATGTCAATGAACTGCTGCCTGGTGACCTGTATGATCAAATATTTTCACATGAATAAAACAGCGACATAGTCGTTTACCAATGGCAATAGAACTAATAGCAGATTATCTCAAAGCAGCCACTGGGCTTGATAGCCGCTCAGTTGGAATACTGGTTGTTGAGCAGGCTGTTAATAAGCGCATGATGGATTGCGGCATCACTGGTTGCATTGAATATTATAGATTTTTGCAAAGTTCAAATGATGAGTTGGATCTGCTGATTGATCAGGTAATGATCCCTGAAACATGGTTCTTTAGAGGGGCTGAGGCATTCAATCTGCTAAGAGAACATGTTGTAAATAAGACAAACAGTATAAGCCGTAAAAACATCAGGATCTTATCCATACCCTGTGCTACAGGTGAGGAGCCATACTCTATTGCAATGGTGCTAAAAGAGTGCGGATATGGATTAAACGAATACATCATTGATGCCGTCGATATTGCGCATAAGTCACTAAAGCTGGCAAGAGATGCACTGTATACTGAGCATTCATTTAGAGAGCTAAACAATCAGAAGAGAGACAGATATTTTAAAAAAACAGATGCCGGATACAGGCTGTGCAATTCAATTAAAAATGGAGTTAAATTCTTTCATAAGAATATATTTGATATGGAAGTTGTTGGTGGCAATAAATATGACATTGTTTTTTGCCGTAATTTATTAATTTATTTTGATAGAGAAACACAGTGTGAAGCCCTACAGAAAATAGATGCATTAATGTCAGAGGATGGCATCCTGTTTATAGGTCATGGTGAGGCAGGCTGCATTGCAGGCTCGCAATTTAAAAAAATAGACAGGCCAAATGCATTTGCTTTTTTAAAATCAAAAAGTAGTAAAGCCGATCATGATCGAAAAGCTATAGCAGATGATGATAGCGTGATAAATAAGGCGAAATCACCTTGCATAACAAAATTAAAACAGGTTCAAGAAAGAGGTATAAAAGAAGGCTTTCCCAATACCACTCTTATTGAAGATGCAATTAAATTGGCAGATGAAGGCCGGTTGGACAAAGCAATGGATAAATGCAAAAGAGCCATTCAAGCAGGGGACATATCGGCTGATGTGCTCTGCCTTTTGGGTGTGATACATGATGCAAAAAATGATAGGCAAGAAGCTGCAAAATATTACAGGCGAGCAGTTCATCTAATGCCAGGTCATTACCAATCACTCATGCACTTAGCATCACATGCTGACCGGGATGGTGATAAATCAAAGGCAGCAGATTATAGAATGAAGGCAAAGCAGTTCATGTGATCAGATGTCAGCATCTTGAATGAGGAATCAGTTGATGATTGATGACAATAGCAAAAAATTAGAAATTGACGATTGCTGGAATAGAATAGGAGTACAAGGCAAGGGTGACAGGTCGTGCCTGGATTTGAATAAAATCATTCATTGCAGGAACTGCAGTAAATTTATTTTAGCTGGAAGAAAGCTGTTAGACAGGGAGCCTCCTGCCAGCTATGAAAAAGATTGGTGCACACAAATATCAGCAGCGCCAGATAAGCAAAATAAATTACAATCAATTGTAGCTTTTAGATTGGGTGAACAGTGGTTTGGCCTGGCACCAAAACACTTCCATGAGGTTATTAAATTGAGCAATTGCCACTCTATACCACACAATATCTCGGATAAGCTAAAAGGTATTGTTGCAATTCGTGGAGAGTTACAACTATGCATATCGCTGGATCATGTGTTGGGGATTAAAAATGATTATGACTCCTGGAACGATGTTAAAAATAACATCTACAAAAGGATGGTTGTGCTATCGGATCAAGATGAAAAATATGTTTTTCCAGTCAGTGAAATACGTGACATTTACCATTATTCAACCCAGGAATTAGGTGCACCGCCAGCAACAACCAATATTAACTCTAAAAATGTTGTTTTTGGTGTGTTGAACTGGAATGGCAAATATATTAGCTGCCTTGATTTTGAGGCCTTGATTGATTTAATAAATGGCATGTTTGAATGAGTGATACAGAGTTTGGGGACTTGTCAATGCTTGAGCTTTTCCAGATGGAAGAGCAGCAGCAGTCCGCACTTCTTTCTGAAGGATTGTTAAGCCTGGAACAGGAGCCATTAGCTCCAAAAACTTTAGAATCACTTATGCGTGCATCTCACTCTTTAAAAGGTGCAGCAAGAATGGTTGGCATTGACCCAGTGGTTGATATAACCCATATAATGGAAGATTGTTTTGTTGCTGCTCAAAACAACAAACTGGTTCTTAATTCTGATCACATTGATATATTATTTAAGAGTGTTGATCTTATTTCACAAATAGCAAATTCATTGCAAGAGCTGCCTCAATGGTTGGGTACAAATCAGAATAAAGTTAACTCTATCCAGCGCCATCTAAAATCAATTCTTGCCTCTGATGAAGAATGTAGCAAGCAACAGGTTGATGTTGGCTTTGAAAAAAAGAGTGGGCATGGTGAAAGTTTAGGTTCATCTGACAACGGTGCGCAGATAAACAAGGCCGACAGCAAACCACAAGTGGCTGAAAAAAGTGATCTCAGAATTGATTCGCTGCAAATAGATAGATTAATGAGGCTTGCGGGTGAGGCATCTGAAGGGTCAAGGTGGATCAGGAAACACTCGGAGTCGCTGCTTCAACTTAAGCGCAAGCAGTTTGAGTTGTTTGCAGCAATTGACCATGTCACAGGGCTTGCCATGGATGATTTAAATAATGGACAAATCCAGGAGAGGCTTCATGATATACAGCTTATGGCATCAGATTGCAGGAGCCTTCTAGGTGATAGATTAAATAGCCTGGATGGTTTTGAAAGAAAAAACATTAGTGTTTCAAAGCGGCTTTCGCAAGCAGTCATTACTAGCCGCATGCAGCCATTTGGTGATTGTATTGCCGGATTTCCACGCCTTGTCAGGGATGTTGCAAGAAAGCTGGATAAAAATGTTAAATTGGAGATTGAGGGAAAAGGAACGCTTGTTGACAGGGAGGTTTTATCTAAGATTGAAGCACCATTAAATCACCTACTTCGTAATGCAATTGACCATGGTATTGAGTCAGCAGGTATTAGAGAGGCGCTTGGTAAAACAGATACGGGAACAATTCGCCTTTCTGCTTATCACATGTCAGGCATGCTGTTTATTACCGTTACTGATGATGGGCAGGGTGTTGATATTGATGGTTTGCGTAAAAAAATCATCAAAAACGGTTTGGTTCATGATGATCTCCCGCAGATGTTGTCTGATGAAGAGTTGCTGGAATTTATGTTTCTGCCAAGTTTTTCAACCAGAGATGAAGTTACAGAGATTTCAGGGCGTGGGGTCGGGCTTGATGTTGTCTTTGATGCAGTTAAAGAGATGGGAGGGATGATCCACACCTTTTCAACCTATGGAGAAGGTACTACTTTCCAGCTTCAGCTGCCTCTTACATTATCAGTTATCCCCAGCTTACTGGTTAAAATTGGAGGTGAGCCGTATGCTTTTCCACTTGCTCGAATTGATAGTGTATATTCGGTTGATGCATCGGATATAAAAGCAGTTGATGGCCATCAGTTTTTGGACATAGAAGGTAAAAACATTGGATTGATAGCAGCTTCTCAGGTATTGAACTTGTGTGCTGATCACTCATCAAATGACACGGTATCCGTTGTAACAATTAGTAACAGGTCATCCTCTTATGGTCTCGTTGTAGATGAGTGCTTTGGTGAGCAGAGTCTGATTGTTCAAATGCTGCCAAAAAAGATCGGGAAATTAAAGGATATTAGTGCAGCAGCTATTCTTGAAAATGGCATATCAATACTAATACTTGATATGGATGACATGCTGCGATCAGTTGAAAAGATTATATCAACGGGTCTTATAAAAGATATTGAAAACAGAGCAAGTCATGATTACCTGTCCAATCGAAAAAGAATATTGGTTATTGATGATTCAATAACAGTCCGTGAGGTTGAGCGGAATATGCTTGAATCATCTGGCTATGATGTTGATGTGGCAGTGGATGGAATGGATGGATGGCACATGATTCATCAATATAATTTTGATCTTATAATTACGGATATAGATATGCCTCGTATGGATGGCATAGAGCTTATTTGCAAAATAAAATCTAAAGGATGCTATAAAAACATTCCAATCATCGTGGTCTCATACAAAGACCGGGAAGAAGATAGAGAACGGGTTTTTAGTGCAGGTGCAGATCAATATTTAACAAAAGGCAGTTTTCAAGACAATAGTCTTCGAGAAGCTGTTGAAGGGTTAATTGGAGAAGCAACAGCATGAGAATCGCAATTGTAGATGATACATTGCTGGTTGCAGAAGGGTTGCGTCGCATTGTCGAAGAGTCAGGTGATCATCAGGTAATATGGGTGGCTCATAATGGTGTGGATGGGGTTGATTTATGCCAGAAAGATACGCCAGACCTGGTGTTAATGGATCTTATTATGCCCGTAATGGAAGGTGTCGAAGCTACCCGGTTAATTATGGCTGGCTCCCCATGCCCAATACTTATTGTATCAACAAGCATTAAAAAGTATGCGCCGCAGGTTTTTTCTGCAATGGGTTTTGGTGCTCTGGATGCGGTTAACACGCCCTCTATAAATCAAGATGGCTCTATAAATGGAAAAGAGATTTTTCTTTCAAAAATTAATACCATTGCAAAACTAACAGCAGAAAAATGCTCTATAAAACCCAGGCCACACAGCTCCAGGCTGGCAATCTCTTCACATGCTCCGTCTCATTCAAATAACCCATTAATTGCAATTGGTTGCTCGGCAGGTGGCCCGCAGGCGTTACAGGAGATACTAAATGCTCTTCCAGCTGGTTTTTCCGTGCCTATTATTGTTATACAGCATATTGACAAGCTGTTTTCAAATGATATGAGTCGGTGGCTCAATATGCATTGTGCTTTAGAGGTGCGAATTGCAAATGATTATGACACCCCCCAAAGTGGCATTATTTTATTGGGTGGCACCAATGACCATTTAGTATTTAATCGTGCTCAACAGCTTGAATATACAAAGCACCCAACGGAGCTTGTATATCGGCCCTCTGTGGATGTTTTTTTTCAGAGTGTACTAAAATATTGGCAAGGAGATGTTACCGCAATACTCTTGACGGGCATGGGTAGGGATGGATCTCAAGGGTTACTGAATTGCCGGGAGAGAGGGTTTTATACCATAGCACAGGATGAAGCGACATCCGCTGTCTATGGCATGCCAAAAGCCGCAGCAAAACTTAATGCTGCAGTTGACATCATGCCGCTGAATCAAATTGCAAAAAAACTATTAGATTTATATTACTCAGCCGCATGTGAGATAAAGCCGTGATTGAAAACAATACAGGATTGAATGGTTCAGTTACCGAATCAACTGTGCAGGACAGCTGTGTCTTGCTGGTGGATGATCAGCCCATTGTTGCAGAGGCCATTCGCCGCATGCTGGCAGATCAGAATGATATTCTATTTCATTATTGCCGTGATTCCGATAAGGCTGTTGATGCTGCAATCAAATGCAGACCAACGGTTATCTTGCAGGATCTTGTTATGCCTGATACGGATGGCATGACCCTACTCAGTCAATACCGCACAAATCCCAGTACACAGGCTATCCCGGTTATCGTATTGTCTACAAAAGAAGATCCGGCGATCAAGAAGGATGCGTTTGAAAGAGGAGCGAGCGATTACTTGGTAAAAATACCAGATAAAATTGAACTGGTTGCTCGTATACATGCACACTCACGCAGTTATCTGGCACATAAACAGAGAGATGAGGCTATCGTAGAATTAAAGAAGCTACAGGAGCAACTGGAAAATAAGAATGCCGAATTGGCTCGTTTATCAGCGTATGATGGATTAACGGATATTTTGAATAGGCGCAGCTTTGATGAGCTGTTACAAAAAGAGTGGGAGCGGTCCATCAGGGATGGCACGCCAATCTCATTGCTCTTAATAGATATTGATCACTTTAAATTATTTAATGATAACTATGGCCACCAGGGTGGCGATGAATGCCTTAAAAAAGTAGCTAAAAAATTAGATGGTACTGTATATAGGCCTGCTGATTTTGTTGCACGATATGGTGGTGAGGAATTTGCAGTAGTATTGCCTGGAACAGCTCTGGATGGTGCAATTGAAATTGCTGGAAAGCTTTGTGCCGGGATAGAGGGATTGAATATAGAGCATGAGTTCTCTTCTGTTGCCAACTGCGTAACAATCAGTGCTGGTGTGTCGGTTATTAACCCCAGTGGAAAAAACAGGCCGCAGCAAATTATTGAAGCCGCAGACAAGGCCCTGTATTTGGCTAAAGAGAGTGGAAGAAATCAATTTAAGGTGCATGCAGAATCAAATGTATAAAATGGGCTATGCATTTAATGCAAGTACATAGCTCGTGATGGTCAAGTTGCCAAAGGTCGCCAGCCTTGGGCGACAATTTGCTCTGTTGCAGGCTTGTTTCCCGGCCTCAGGGTAAGACGCTTGCCGCAGAAGTAAAATATCCCCACCTGCACGATTACGGTATAATCTTTCCCCCTTTTTCCAATGCAAATAGAGCCATGACTGAATCCACTGCCCTTTTTGAATCCAATCTTACACACCTGAAGCTGCTCAACCGAGGCAAGGTTAGAGACATCTATGAGGTTGATGATCAGCACCTGCTTATCATCACTTCAGATCGTCTCTCAGCCTTCGATGTGATACTCCCCCAGCCCATTCCCGGCAAGGGCGAGGTGCTCACCCGCGTAGCCAACTTCTGGTTCCAACGCACAGCCGACCTGATCCCGAACCACCTGTCAGACCTCTCATTGGAAGAGGTCGTGCCTGATGCACAACAGCGTGCGGCACTGGGCGATCGTGCCATTGTCGTGCGCAGACTCAAGCCTCTCCCCATCGAGGCCATCGTGCGCGGCTACCTGATTGGCTCAGGCTGGAAGGATTACCAAAAAAGCGGCGCTGTGTGTGGCATTCAGCTCCCCGAAGGGCTGCGCCAGGCCGAACAGCTTCCCGAAGCCATTTTCACACCCTCTACCAAGGCAGAGATCGGCGATCACGACGAGAACATCAGCTTTGAAGAGACGGTCGATCTTCTTGGCGAGACACTGGCACAGCAGGTGCGAGAGATCAGCCTGAAGATCTACACCGAGGCGGCCGCCTATGCACGGGACAAAGGCATCATCATTGCCGACACCAAATTTGAGTTTGGACAGGATGATGATGGCCGACTCTATATCATTGATGAGGCACTGACTCCGGACTCATCCCGCTTCTGGCCCATCGAGGAGTACCGCACCGGCATCAGCCCCCCCAGCTTTGACAAGCAGTTTGTGCGTGATTATCTGGAGACTCTGGATTGGGATAAAAAGGCACCCGCACCGGAGCTGCCACCAGAGATCATTACGAAAACCGCTGAAAAATACCGTGAGGCAGAGAGAAAACTCACCGGAAACTAGATCGCTACAGGGGTAAGGTCCCGCCTCCGGTCGGAAGCGGGACTTTAGTCCCGCCAGGTAGCCAGGATATCTATCTTGCCGAGGTGTGCTGGCGGCACAAAATCTCAGCAGCCCAGTCGTTTTCCTCTGGTGTAATCTGGATAGATAGCACCTGTTCCGATGCCGTCAATGGCTCCTGGGCAATCAGCTGGGCATCCAGCACCTCCTGATGCGCTTCAGAGGGGTCGTCTCCTTCCGCCAGCCGCTGGTCAATGCGCTGCCGCAAAAGCGCCTCCGGAAGCTGGAAGTCAAGGATCAAAAAAGGGACATCCATCTGTTGAGCCAGCGCATGAAAGGGTTGGCGATAACTGCGCTTAAGAAAGGTGGCATCAACCACCGCAACAAAGCCCGCCTTGATGACAATGGCGGCCAGCTCTTTCAGGCGCCGGTAGGTATCCTCTGTCATCTGTGGAGAGTAGACCCCCTGATGCAGGCCAGAGCCGCTGTCAGAGTCTGCCGTCAGCCCGGCCAAACGCTTGCGCTCAATATCAGAACGCAGCTGAATCGCAGAGAGCGCGCCCAGCAGGGACATCACAACGGTGCTTTTCCCGGAGCCAGAGAGGCCGTGGGTGATGATAAGTGACGGGGCTGTTTGGCGGGTATAACCCTCCGCCAGGGTCAGATAGGCTCGGTAATCGACCTGCACGGCTGCTTGATTCGCCGAAGAAAGCCCCGGCTGTTGCAGGCGAATCAGATCAACCTTGGCGCGCACCATCGCTCGGTAGAGCTGATAAAACCACAGTAGAATTAGCCCCTCATAGTCACCTGTAATTGCCAGATAGCTGTTCAGAAATCGCTGTGCCAGATCTGCCCTGCCCTTCTCCTGCAGATCCATAATCAGAAACGCAATCTCACTCATGGTATCAATCCAGCGCAGAGCGGGGGCAAACTCCAACCCGTCAAAGATCAGGATCTCATCATCCATCAGTGCGATATTGCCCAGATGCATATCCCCATGACACTCCCGGATAAACCCCCCAGTGCGCCGTTTCGTCAGCAGATCCTGTAAGGATTCCAGCTGTGCTCTGCTCCATTGCTCCAGCTGATCCAGCCGCTGTTGATCATCAGCCCGATCCACTAACTTGCGAGCCTGGGCGAAATTCTCCTCCATGGGCGCAAAGATGGCCGGAATAGTGCCAAAGGGTTGGTCAGGGTCTGCCACGGCAATACGGCCATGAAAACTGGCTACAATCCGGGCCAGCTGATCCATCCGCTCAACAGTCAACAGATCGGGATGGCTGGACAGCAGGGCAGTTGGCTCAAACTGCCTCATTCTGACGGCATATTCGATGATCGGCCCTGTGCCGCCCATATGCGGCTTGCTTGTCGTGCCGGTGATTGGTACAACATCCAGATAGATCTGCGGTGCCAGGCGGCGATTGAGGCGAATCTCCTCCTCGCAGAAATGCTTACGACGTGCCAATGAGGAAAAATCCAGAAACCCAAGGTCAACCGGCTTTTTGATCTTATAGGCATAATCCCCGGTCAGCAGTACGGTAGAGATATGCGTTTCGATAGGGTGGATCACAGTGACAGAGGCTGGCCAGGCAGTCGGTTGCAGCAGACCTTGGATCAACCGCCTGTGAAAATCCGTGCTGTCACTCACCCGATAACCTCTCAAACAGCATTAGCACACCGGCTCGCCCCACAGGTCATGTTCGCTGGAAGCGGTGATATCCACCTCAATAAAATCTCCTGGCTGTAGATCCCACTCCCCTTTGATAATGACACAGCCATCAATCTCAGGCGCCTCACCGGCACTGCGCGCCAGCACCTCATCGGCCTCAACCTCATCCACCAATACCGTCATGCGACGTCCTACCTTGGCCGCCAGCTTTTCAGCACTGATCTGCGCCTGTAGCGCCATAAAGCGCTCCAGCCGCTGCTCCTTAATCTCTTCAGGGATCTGCTCTGGCAGCTCATTGGCTGCGGCACCTGCCACTGGGGAGTAGGCAAAACAGCCGACTCGATCCAGTCTGGCCTCACGCAAAAAGTCCAGCATCTCTTCAAATTCAGCCTCAGTCTCACCCGGAAAACCCGCAATAAAGCTGCTGCGCAGGGTGATGCCGGGGCAGGTTTTACGCCAGCGGCCAATGCGTTCCAGCATCTTCTCGGCAGCTGCCGGACGGCGCATCGCCTGCAACACACGTCGATTGGCATGCTGTAGTGGAATGTCAAGGTAGGGCAGGATCTTCTCCTCTGCCATCAGCGGGATCAACTCATCTACATGCGGATAGGGGTAGACGTAGTGCAGCCGCACCCAAACCGGCAGATCACCCAGCGCATCAGCCAGCGACTGAATATGCGTCTTCAGTGGGCGGCCATGCCAAAAATCAGGGCGATGCTTTATATCCGCGCCATAGGCTGCGGTATCCTGTGCCACCACGAGTAACTCTCGCACACCTGCATTGGCCAGGCTCTCCGCCTCTCGCATCACCTCGTTGATGGAACGGCTTACCAAATCACCTCGGAGCGCAGGGATGATGCAGAAGCGACAGCGATGGCTGCACCCCTCTGAGATCTTTAGATAGGCATAATGATGAGGTGTCAGTTTAATACCGTGTGCTGGAACAAGATTGGCAAACGGCTGATGGGGCGCTGGCAGATGCTCATGCACAGCGGTCATCACCTCTTCATAGGCATGCGGCCCGGTAACTGCCAGCACCGCAGGATGCGCCTCGCGCACCTTAGCTGCATTCACCCCAAGGCAGCCGGTCACAATCACCCGGCCATGCTCTTCAATCGCCTCACCAATGGCCTCAAGTGACTCTTCAATCGCCGCATCAATGAAGCCACAGGTGTTTACAATAACCAGATCTGCACCCTCATAGGATGCCGAAATTTCATACCCTTCAGCCCGTAGCTGGGTAAGAATGCGTTCAGAGTCAACCAGCGCCTTGGGGCAACCAAGGCTGATAAAACCAATGCAGGAAGTGTGGGGCATTGTAAGAAGATAACCGACAGATAGAGAAAAAAGGACGGTCGATTATACAAGCAAACTCCTGGAGTAGCGCCAATTGATGGCTGCTATCTATCTGATTTGACTTGATAGCATTGCAAGATCTTACAAGCTGGAATAAGCTCTAGACAGGAGGAACCTCTTTCCTAAGGAGAGTCTCATGAATCAGTCAACTTCTACAGCCAATAATAACCATAACGAAACCACCAGCAATAGTAATCTGCATGGTGGCGGCATACATGTCTCACTTAGCGGTGATGCCCCAGGTGCGCACACCATGGGGGCAGCAGCCATCCCCAACCCCAATAGAGAACAGATCAAAACACTTGATGATCTGGCTCTTTCCAATATAACCCTGAATGAATTCCCAGTAGTCAAGGCATGGCGGGGCAAACTCTTTGATCCGGAGTGGATTCCAGAGATCTGCGATGAGCTGCCTCGGCTGCTCACTGAATTTCTGCGCAAACCGGAAAACGAAGCACTGCCCTTTACCACCCGCAGAGCCAAGGCGTTACAGCATCTCTTCTGCAACAAAACGCCACTGGTAAGAGAGACGGATCTGTTGCCAGGCCAGACCACCACCAGCTTTGTCGGCCCGATAGTGCACATGGATATGAGTGGTTACTGCATCTGGCCAGAGCTGGATAGCATCTCCACCCGACCACAGAACCCCTTCAAGATCCGGCCAGAGGTGGCCAAACGCCTGAATGAGGAGATCTTCCCCTACTGGCTGCAACGTCGGCCGGTGCAGGAGGCTGCACGCTACAGCGACTACGATACAGCAGACTACACAGATGATGGCCGTGAAGAGGTGACCGCTTCACCCTCGATTGACCCGCCGCTCAAAAAGGGAGCCGGGGAGACCCCCAAGTGCCAGGAGCTGTTCGAGCGGGTGGCTTTTTACCTGACCGACAAAGCCACTGCCGTCTCGCACACCACGCCTGATTTTGGCCGGGTGCTGGAATATGGCCTCAACGGGCTTATTGCCCAGCTGCACAAGGATATTGATGAAGGTGTAGCCAATACACCGGAAGAGGTTGAATTCCTGGAAGCTGTCATTGCAGTATACGAAGGTGCCAAGATCTATGCCGAACATCTTGCAGAGGCTGCTGAGGAGGCGGGTAACACCGAGCTGGCGGCTATCTGTCGCAAGGTGCCAGCGCAACCCGCTGACACCCTGGCTGAAGCAACCTGTGTGGTCTGGATCTGCTACCATCTGCTGTTGCAGGAGAACACCAACTTTGGTCTCTCTCCAGGACGTCTTGATCAGACCCTCAATGCATACTATCTGAGCGACTGGGAGAAGCAGCCCGATGATGAGGCAAGAGCCGCCTGCACCCGCCGTGCCGTAGAGCTCATCTGTCATCTCTTTCTGCGCTGCTCTGACCATGTGCCCCTATCACCAGAGAGTGCCGAGGTGCTGTTTGCAGGCAGCGGTTCAAACCAGGCGCTCACAGTCGGTGGCACCCACTATGAGAATGGTCAGACAGTTGATGCGGTCAACGATATGACCTACATCATCCTCAAGGCCACTGAACTGCTCTCTATCCGTGACCCCAATGTGCATGCCCGCTATCACAAAGAGGTACATCATCGCGCACCTGATGGATCACCACTGGCACCCGGTGAGGTTGACCCCTATCTGAAACGCATCTGCCAGGTCAACCTCAATACCCGTGCCACCCCGGCGCTGCATGGCGATGTGCCGGTGATTCAGAGTATGGCCAAATATTATGCTGCGCACGATGGAATCACTCAGGAGGAGGCGCTGACCGATGCCCATGATTACGCCTCCATCGGCTGCATTGAACAGAATGCTGATCACAAGCACTTTGGTCACACGGGTTCCACCCTGGTGGTGCTGCCCGCCGTGCTGGAGCTTGCGATCTATGGCGGCAAGCACCGCAGTGATGGCATAGGCCCGGATGACCTCAATCTTTTCTATGGCAAGCCAGAGTACAGCTCCACGCCGCTGACTGAAATGAACTCCATGCAGGAGTTTATCGAAGCCTTCCGTTTCCAGCTGGATGAGATGGCCCGCCACTGTGTACAGTTTAACAACTACCTGGGGCGTACGCTCGAGAAGGTGCGACCCTCGCCGCTGCTTTCGGGTCTGTTTGATGGCCCCACCAACAAGCCGCAGCAGAGCGGTGCCAAGTTTCGGGATGTCTCCTCTGGCGGAGCCAAATACAACTCCTCCGGTGTAGCGATTATCGGGCTGGCAGATGTCATCGACTCCTTTTGCACCCTCGATGAGCTGGTGTTTGGTGGGAAGATGAGCGCTGCTGAGCTGCTAGCGGCGCTGGATGCCAATCTTGATGAGCAGCAGCTGCAGCCTGAAGATGAGCAGGGGCTGCTGGACCGCATCAAAGATGGCATCCATAGGCTGCTTGGCCGTAATGATGACAAACGAACCATACTCAGCCCTGCGCGGCTAAGGGAGATCAAGCAGGCCATCAAGCTGGCTCCAAAATATGGTGCCGGGGTGGATGAGACCCCGGGCGGCACCTACGACAACAGTCTGGCGGTCAAGTACACCAACCTGTTGACCAAAATCATCCAGGATGTCTTCTACAAATATCGCACCCATCGGGGTGGGCGTTACCTCACCGGCTACTGGAGTATGACCAACCATGCCGGTTTTGGCATGCTGACCAAGGCCACGCCCAATGGCCGCCAGCAGGGCCAGCCTTTTGCCGGTGGCATCACCCCCTGCCCAGGCATCGTCAAACGCAACGGCGAACCTGTGCTGCTGCTGGATCACATGCTCTCAGTGGCCAAGATTGATGCCGATACAGTACAGAACGGCTACACCTATAATCTCAGCCTGACCCCAAGAGGCCAGGCGCTATTTTCTGAAGATACCGACCTGTTCGCCAGACACATGAAGACCTTCATGGATGAGAATGGCGTATTGGTTCAGCTCTGCGTCAGTTCGATTGATGACCTGCGAGCCGCCAATGATGCTGCTACTGCGGCATCCCAGGCTGGAGCCGGCGAGGCAGAGCAGGCAGCGCTGGCACCCTATAAAGATCTGATGATCCGGGTGGCGGGTTACTCTGCCTACTTCGTCACCCTGAGCCCTCAGATGCGCCAGGAGATTATTGACCGCGCCAACTTTGGCATGGCCACTGGCACCGAACAGCATACAGCTTAGGGAGGCGGACGACATGCATGCAACTATTCCATCACTACCCCAGGGGATTCACCACCTCATGCGATCCGGCATCAATACCGGCGAGCTGAACGGTGAACTGGAAGGGCTACTGGATCGGGCCGGTGGTCGTATGTTGGCAAAGGGCATGGCCATACTCATCAAGGCGGGCTTTGGCTTTCTTGTCTGTGAAGGGCTGGATGATGAGAAGGCGAAGAAGGCGCAAGCCTTTTTTGAAGAGAACTTTGTCATGCGCGACCCTAATGCCGAGGGGGGTATTCGCTACTACCAGGGGCAATTCCTTATCCGCACCAAAAAACCGGAAGATGATATGAATGTCTATATCCGCTTCTGCCCTGACCCTGACAGCCTTTACCTGCCTGGCAACCGTTTGAACCCCGCTGCCATTATTACTACCGAGGCGATATCTGAGGCAGAGGCAGATGAGATTGAGAGAGACCCAGAGCGGGTTGACCTCATCATTCGCTTCAAAGATATCAAAGCCATCCTGGGATTGGTGGAACGCCCGGATGCCGATGTGGTGCAGCTGCTACTGGAGAACCTGGTACAGATTACGGGTAACTTTGGCCACATGTTCAAGTTCGGAGCCATTGGAAAGAGTGCCCAAACAACCCTGACCGGTTCAGATTAAAGTGACTCAGCAGGCCCTTGTCTTTGATATCAAGCGGGGCAGCAGCGAAGATGGCCCAGGCATTCGCACTACCGTCTTCTTCAAAGGCTGCCCGCTGGCCTGCGTCTGGTGTCAAAACCCTGAAGGAATCAGTCGAGAACAAGAGATTGACCTGAATGGCAATGAAGTGGGCTTCTGGATCACGCTGAAGGAGCTGCTCTACCGGGTCAGACAGGACAAACCCTTTTATGACTCCAGTGGTGGTGGCATTACGCTATCAGGCGGCGAACCCACGCTACAGCTGGCATTCATCCACCATTTTTTAAAGGCGCTAAAGGCTGACGGCATTCACACGGCAATCGAAACCTGTGGTCGGTTCAAATATGAGCGTTTTAAAGAGGAAGCCCTCCCCTATCTGGATCTCATCTACTATGACCTCAAGCTGTTTGATGACTTTCAAAGCAGACGCTACACAGAGAGCTCAAACAAGACTGTTCTGGAAAACTTTTCACGCCTGATCACTGAGGCAAAGGTGCCAGTCATACCAAGGATCCCACTTATTCCGGGCATTACCGATACAGAACAAAATCTTTCCAGCATTGCAGATTTTCTCCGCACGCATGGGATAGATGATTGCAGCCTGATGCCATACAACCCCTTATGGCAAGACAAACTAAAACAGCTGGGAAAAACAGCCGCGTATCACCATAATCATTTTCTATCGCCCGAGGAAGAGAAGAGCAGCATCAAGCATTTTCAAAAAGCCCAATAAAGGAGGGACGTATCATGCAGATTGACTTTCACCATGCCGCAACCTATGTCATAGCCCGTTATGCAAATTTTGGTCACCGCGAAGCGGCCCTCATCGCTTATTGCGCCCAGTATGTCGACGACGCCACCAATGCCGGCACCATCAGCTTCAGCAACGGCGCCCTATACACCCGCATCGCCTCCGCCCATGGCATGCTCGACTACCGAAACTTCGACAAGCTGGCCAACCACCACTGCTGGATTCCCTTTCACTTCCTCCCCGGTAATGGCGGCAAGCCCATGGGGGAAAATCCAGGCGGTACTTTTATCCAAAAGATCATCTGCCGACCCAACAGCCACATTGCCCAGGATATGGTGCGCACCTGCATCCTTGACCAGGATCAGCTCTATGGCCTGCACCGTCTTGGGGTAACCATGCATGTCTACGCCGACACCTGGGCGCACCAGGGCTTTGCCGGGGTTAACCACAAGGTCAATGACATTCGCGCCCTCGATGACCAGGACAATCCGGATGAGGGTTTTCTGGATCGCCTGAAGGACTATTTTGGCGACCGCTTTGACCGGGCGGCGAGTAAGTTTGTCGGTGATGCACTGCCGCTGGGTCACGGTGCTGCCCTCAGCTACCCGGATACGCCCTATCTGGAATGGAGTTACCGGGATGCTAATGGCAACAAGGTCAAGCGTGACAATCCCGCGGCGTTTCTGGAGGCGGCAGAGCAGATGTGTATCGCCATGCAGCGCTACCGGGTAAGAAACCCGGATGCCAAGGTACCGGGGTTGCCCGAAGAGGGACGCAAAAAGATCGACTCCCTGCTGCGCGGCATTACTGATACAAAGGGAGAAGAGCGGCACAAGCAGTGGCTCCAGCATATTCACGAGGGCTTTTTTGGCTTCCCGGCGGTCAAGCTGGAGTATCGTGCCAAGAGCATAGGTTCATGGAAATATGAGGCAACGGGGACCCGCCGCCACAAGGATAAAAGCAGCGACAGCTTTGAATACCATCCCTCTTTTCTCGGCAGCGACTGGAAGCTGTTTCATGATGCGATCTGGGCGCACCGCTTTGATCTGATCCATGACATTCTGCCGCGCTATGGCATCTGTGCAGCATAGATGATTAGCGGCCCTTGCCTGCTTTTATATGGGCAGGAATGATATTGGTTAATGTCCAGGAAAGCGCCCCAGGTGATGAAAAATTGTAAGCGAGCACTGTTAATTGCTTTCCTGGCAATGCAGGGATGTACCTCTGTTCATATATATGAACAAGCAGGTGGGGTACGCACAGAGCAGGGTTTTGGCGTATTGAATATATCCTTTCCAGAAGAACAATCGGGTTCAATAACTGAAACTGAAGGACTGGGTATTACTAGAATCGGCAACAGTATGACCATAGGTTATCTGAAGCAGAAAACGGCTTTGTTGGATGAATCCTGCCGTGTTGTTTTTTGGATTGAAAATGAGGCCCAATCTCAAGAAATTGTAGAGCTTCTTGATAGAGTGGAAGGTGGCTGTATTGTCAACAACATGAGAAGGAGGGGTAAAGATGAATAGAATAGCAATAGTGATTGGCATGGTAACAATATCCGGTGCTCTTGCAGGATGTGGCAGCACACTACCGCTAATCTTTGCTGACAAAACATCTGTTGGTATAGATGTTTCAGGCTCGGAACAGGGCGTTGAGTTAGTGCTGGGTTTTAAAACAAAAAGTGTATCCATTATCCCGGTTGCAGTCAGAAAGAAAGATAAGGATGGAAATGTTACTGAAATTATTCCAATTCAGGCTGAAGATGGTGAAAAGAGGGATGCGTATTCAACATTCGGCAACTTCACTGTTGATACAAAAGGGGAAACCACAGCAGCCTCTGTTGGTTTAGGCCGATTCTTCGCAACCGGTGTGGCTGCGCAAAATATAGCAACTGAGCTTGGCAAAGCAATGGTTGAAAAAGCAAAAAAATAGATTGATCAGAAGAGACTCAACAACCACCGGCTAAAGACCGGTGGGTTAGATTTTCGGACTGAAAGCCCGGATACGGGGCGGATAGCCCCGTTTATTCGTCCGGTTCTACTTCCATTTTAAAATCCGTACTTGGCTTCGGCTCAAAGTGATGTTCCAAGTAATCTTGGATCTTGGATCATCTCTTCCGTCATCTGCCCCACCGTCGCACAAAAATATCCTCTTGCCCAGAAGTGCCGAC
>JAKISI010000045.1 GCA_021648685.1 Candidatus Polarisedimenticolaceae bacterium | reverse complement strand
ACGGTGGATTTACCACAGCCGGAGTGACCAATCAGGGAGATGAATTCCCCTTTCTTCATCTTGAGTTCGAAGTCCTCCACCACAGTCAACGGCCCCTTGGGGGTTGGATAGACCTTGCAGAGCTGAGAGAACTCCAGATAGCGCTCGTGACCTAAGTCAACGCCGATCTCCTTGACCTCTTTTGGTATCTCCTTGTGGGGGTTTTTCCGATCAAAACCGGCTGCGGTATTGGGGCGCACGTCCGGCAACCCAACCGCTGGTTCATCATCTTCCGAGGCGTGATGGATACCGATATCCATCAGATACTTGGTAATGTCGTGGCGCAGCTGCTTGAACTCCTCATTATGATTCATCTCCGCACGGTTGCGGGTACGGGGGATATTGACCAGAAAGTCCGGGCCCAGCGTGGCATTGGGGCCGGGGTTGAGCGGGATAATGCGGTCGGCCAGCAAGATCGCCTCATCCACGTCGTTGGTGATTAGAACCACCGTCTTTTGATCCTGCTCCCAGATCTGTTCGATCTCATCCTGGAGCTTGGCGCGGGTCAGTGCGTCCAGAGCGCTCAGGGGCTCATCCAGCAGCAAAATATCCGGGTTGATGGCCAGCGCCCGAGCCACCGCCACCCGCTGACGCATGCCACCAGACAGCTCTGCCGGGCGCTGGTGGGCGGCATGAGACAACCCAACCATGTTGATATAGGTTTCCACATGAGCCTTGCGCTTCGCTGCAGACCACTTGGAAAAAATGGTATCTACGCCCAAGGCGATGTTGCCATACACTGTCAACCAGGGCATCAGCGAGTAGCTCTGAAAGATCACGCCACGGTCAGAGCCGGGGCCGGTGATGGGCTTGCCTTCCTTCAACACCTCACCACTATCCGCTTCAATCAACCCGGCGATAATAGAGATCAGGGTGGTTTTGCCACTGCCGGAGAAGCCTACGATGGCAACGAACTCCCCCTCTTCGATATGCAGGTTGAGATCCTTCAGTACCGGCGTCACATTCGCACCGGAGCCATAGGATTTACAGACGTTATTCAATTCCAGATGGGCCATGATTGATGAACTCCTCTACTCAACGCTGATCAGTGAACGTGACGAGTTGCTGCAGCGTCAGCATGGCACGATCCAGCAGGAAGCCGATAAAACCGATGGTGAAGACCGCTACCATGATCCGCCCCAGCGAGTGGGAGCTGCCATTCTGAAACTCGTCCCAGACAAATTTACCGAGACCAGGGTTCTGGGCCAGCATCTCGGCGGCAATCAGCACCATCCAACCGACGCCCAGTGACAGCCGCATGCCGGTGAAGATCAACGGTAGTGATGATGGCAATACAACCTTGGTCACCTTGGTCCACCAACTGAGCTGTAATACCTTAGCGACGTTCATCAGATCTTTATCAATGGAGGCGACCCCTACGGCAGTGTTGATCAGCGTCGGCCAGAGTGAACAGAGGGTCACAGTGATAGCCGAGGTGAGAAACGCCTTCTCAAACCAGCTGTCATCGGTCACCACGTAGGTAGCGCTGACAATCAGGGTAACAATGGGCAACCAGGCCAGGGGTGAGACCGGCTTGAATATCTGAATCAACGGATTCAATGCCGTCTGGAAGGTATTGCTCAGACCGCACAGGATACCCAGTGGCACCGCAAAGAGGGTCGCCAGACCGAAGCCGAAGAAGACCGTCCAGAGGCTGGTGATGATCTGATCCAGATAGGTTGGCTTGCCGGTCCAGCCACGGATCTTCACCTTGGCATTAGGGTCTTTCTCCAGTTTTTTGACGTTACGCGCCTCCTGCCGCTCGAAAAAAGCCTGTGCTTTCTCGCGCTCATGGTAATGTTCTTTAAGCAGTCCTTTCGCTTCATCCACCACTTGGGCCGGGCCAGGAATCGCGCCTAAACTGGTCTTGACCTGAGTTGCTGAGACATCCCAGAGAAAGAGAAAGACAACAAAGGCAAGCATTGGAATGCCGATCATCGTCCACATGCTCTTGAACTGCTCTTTCGGGTCTTCGCCCGCTGCCAATCTAACAAAGGGGATAAACCAGGTGAAGCCAGAAATTTCAAAAAAGTGTATTAATCGGTTAACCATGGTGGGTTCCTGTTTGATCTGCTTATATTTTTAAAGTTGAAAAGATAGTCTGGTAATAACGCTATGGTTTTGAGCTGCTCCCAACATTTTGCAATCTGCTTGCAAAATGAAAACGGTATTACCAGATGATCCTCTTGGGATTCCGCCCTCCATCACCATGATGAAGGGCGGTCTCCTGGTTACATGCAGCTGTTACTACCTTCAGCTGGAGGTCAAGCCTCATTAAACCTTATCATCACCCTTTAACCCAATGGGGAACTGCTTCAGGTAATCATTGGGTTTCGTGCCATCAAAGGTAATATCATCGATGAACTCGCTCTGGGGCGGCTTGAAGCCACTCTCATTATCCAGATCCGGAAATTCAGATGCCTTGGCGTGACCCTCTTTGATCAACTCCTTGGCAGCAATGGCGTAGATGTCCGGACGGTAGACCTTCTTGGCCACATCCATATACCAGCTATCCGGCTTACCTTCGGCAATCTGACCCCAGCGACGCATCTGGGTGAGGTACCAGATGGCATCCGAGTAGTAAGGGTAGGTGGCGTTGTAGCGAAAGAAGACATTGAAGTCCGGCAGCGAACGCTTATCGCCCTTCTCATATTCGAAGGTTCCGGTCATGGAGTTGGCGATCACCCTATAATCAGCACCTACATACCCACTCTGGGATATGATCCTGGTGGCTTCCTCGCGGTTGGCGAGGCCATCTTCACCCGCGTCCAGCCACTTAGCGGCGCGGATCATCGCCTTGACCACCCGGATGTGGGTGTTGGGGTACTTGTCTGCCCACCCCTTGGAGACACCAAAGACCTTCTCCGGGTTATTCTTCCAAATCTCATAATCAGTAATCACCGGCACGCCAATGCCCATAAATACCGCCTGCTGATTCCAGGGTTCACCTACGCAATAACCGTAGATGGTGCCAGCCTCCATCGTTGCTGGCATCTGTGGCGGCGGGGTCACAGAGAGCAGAACATCAGCATCGACCATGCCGCTTGTCTCACCCTTGGCTGGTGCATAGTAACCGGGGTGGATACCGCCAGCCGCCAACCAGTAGCGCAACTCATAGTTGTGGGTGGAGACAGGGAAGACCATGCCCATATTGAAGGACTTGCCTGCCTCTTTGAACTCCTCCACTATCGGCTTGAGATAATCTGCCTTGATCGGATGCACCGGCTTGCCATCCTTGTGAGGTACATGTTTTTTCATCCTGGCCCAGATATCGTTAGAGACCGTGATAGCATTACCGTTCAGATCCATTGAAAAGGCGGTAATGATGTCAGCCTTGGTACCAAAACCGATGGTGGCTCCCAGCGGCTGACCAGCCAGCATATGGGCACCATCCAGCTCACCATCAATCACCCGATCCAGCAGCACCTTCCAGTTGGCCTGCGCCTCCAGGGTGACATAGAGTCCTTCATCCTCGAAATAGCCCTTCTCGTAGGCGATGGCCAGAGGGGCCATGTCAGTCAGCTTGATAAAACCGAACTTGAGATCCTCCTTCTCCGGCTCACCAACCTCTGCATGAGCGTTCGCTGCGAGAAACACGCCACCGATGAGAGCGGCAGAACTCGCCGCCAGAACGAATCGCTTGAAAAAGCCTCCGCATGTAGTCTTAATAGTCATTGGTTACTCCTGATTGTGTTATCTATTGTAAAAAACACTCGAAACAAAACGGCGAAATCCACCCTCTTGTGCCTAACACCATTGTCCATATCCCATATCTATTCGTACCACTGGCCACCGTTGGCCAGCGCATATCTCACTCGCGCCCCTCGCTCTCCACGACCAGCAGCAGAATGTGCGCCACATTTTATAACTTGATTTTTGGAGTTCATTTTCGCGCCAAACCAGATCTTAACCAATTGACAGGTAAAGAGAGCAGACCCCACGAAAGGTATAATTGACAGGCATTCAAAGCCCAACATCAAAACCAACCGGGAGCCTCCATGGATGATGACACGAACAAACACTTATTACCAAAATTGTATAGAGGAGCTGTAATCTCAAAGCAGCCTAAGGGATAAGGGATGGGAGCTTTATTATGTAATGAACGTGACTTATCAGCGCTTAAATCCCAATAACCATCTGTCATAGCTGCAATTTAAATCCGACTCTATAGTTACACATAAGACTGCAATCACATTCAAAGCAAACGGTATCACCACGGCGCAAAACGGAAAAATGATGCAGATCAATTTCCCCCGCTTCGCAGGTGGATTATTGCACACTTCTTTTTGATAGGGCAAATTTTGTAATTACTTGATTATTATACTTATATAATTACTTGACTGCTGCGCTAATATATATACTTGAGTGTTTTTGTAATGTAATTAACCAACCGTTTTACTTGTGTATTTTTTGCCTTTTTATGGCCACTTTTTACATGCTGTTTCAGGATGAAATTACCTATATATTTTTTCAGCACTCATGGCTTTAACGCATACATAAAATCTTGCTGTGCAGGGCGGCGCATGACTGCACCCGCCCCTTGCTCTCTATTGCCGTGTTTGGGGGCAGCCAGAGCATGAGAGGCTACCCCTGGGACAGAGAGGTAGTTGAGTCCAATGCTCAGCTATAGTAATGTCCTATGCACTCTCTTACTAACCCATTGAAGCCACTATTATGAGTGAATGCGGTTGCGGATCCGTCCCTGTATCAGGCTCCCTCAAGACCCCGGAAGAGGCACTCGAGCTTCTGCTATCCCGTGTCCAGTCTGTCACTGAAACCGAACAGATACCCATCAGTGGGGCCTTGGGGCGCGTGCTGGCCGGCCCTGTATTCAGCCAGACCGCCGTCCCACCTTGGGACAACAGCGCCATGGATGGGTATGCCATCAACACCACGGATCTCACGCAGGAGATGACCACCCTGCCCGTTTCACAACGCATCCCCGCCGGTGTTGCCGGCGACCCGCTACAACCCGGCACGGCCGCACGCATCTTTACCGGCGCACCGGTGCCACCCAATGCCGATGCGGTTGTAATTCAAGAGCTGTGTGAGCAGACGGGTGATCAGGTACTGATCAAGCAGGTGGTACCCACCGGTGCCAATATCCGCCGTGCCGGTGAGGATTGCCAAAAGGGGCAGCAAGTCCTCGCCCCCGGCATCCGCCTTGGCCCGCAGCACCTTGGGGCTGCCGCCTCTGTGGGCGTTGCCGAGCTGCCCGTCTATCGCAGACTCAAGGTGGCACTCTTCTCCAGCGGTGATGAGCTGATCATGCCTGGCGGCAAACTGGGGCCAGGGCAGATCTTCAACTCCAACCAATTCACACTGGCCGGTCTGTTACAGGCACTGGGCTGCGAAGTAACCAATCTGGGGATTGTGAAAGATACCTTTGAAGCCACCTGTGATGCCCTGACACGCGGTGCCGAGCAGGCCGACCTGGTACTCGCATCGGGTGGCGTATCCGTCGGCGAAGAGGATCACGTCAAACCCGCCGTTGAGAAACTTGGCTCACTGGATCTCTGGAAGATCGCCATCCGCCCCGGCAAACCTCTCGCCTTCGGTCACATCGGCGACACTCCGTTTATCGGCACACCTGGTAACCCGGTCTCCCTGTTTGTCACCTTCTGCCTGTTTGCCCGCCCCTATATCCTGAGCTGCCAGGGCGTCACTGAAAACGTGCTGCCCACACCCATCACCGCCATCGCCGATTTTGACTGGAACAGACCCGACAAACGCCGCGAGTTTGCCCGCGCCCGGCTGGCGCTGGATGAGAGCGGCACCGCCCGTGTCAGCCTCTTCAAAAGCCGCTCCTCCGGCATGCTCAGCTCTCTGACCTGGGCCAACGGCCTGGCGATCATCCCTGAGCAGCAGACGCTGAACAGCGGTGAGAAGATCCAGTTTCTCCCCTTCAACGAACTTTTATCATGATCAATATCCTCTACTTCGCCCGCCTGCGAGAGCAGCTGGGAACCGAATCAGAAGCGCTGGAGTTGACCGCTGATCTCACCGACATCGCCTCCCTGATTAGCAGGCTGCGCAGCCGGGGTGGCGTCTGGGAGGAGGCATTTGGCGGTTCGACCATGATGTCGGCCATCAATCAGGAGGTGGCCAACCCGGCCAGTCGCATCCAGGATGGCGACGAAGTGGCCTTTTTCCCTCCCGTTACGGGCGGATAATCCCGCATGCATCAGATCTCCGTACAGACCGAACCCTTCGATATCACAGCCATACAGGATGAATTGCGTGCCGCCAGCCCGGCCATCGGCGCACTGGTCTCCTTTGTCGGGCTGATGCGTGATATCAACGAGGGCGATACCATCCGCACCATGACCCTGGAGCACTATCCCGGCATGACAGAGAAGGCGCTGGAAGCAATTGTCACCGAAGCCCATGAGCGCTGGAATCTGATCGGCATTCGTGTCATCCACCGGGTTGGCGAGCTGAAACCACAGGACCCGATTGTATTGGTTGCAGTCACCAGCACCCATCGCGGTGCCGCCTTTCAGGCCTGTGAATTCATTATCGACTACCTGAAAAGCCGCGCCCCCTTCTGGAAAAAAGAACGCACCCTCGAAGGTGATCGCTGGGTAGATGCCCGTCATACCGACAAAGAGGCGGAAGATCGCTGGGCCAAATAACCGCGTTTAATTCAGCTATGAATACAAAGCCCCCAACCATGAGACTTGAAACTTTCCTGCAAACCGTTAGAGACAGCCCGGATGGCATTGAATTCGACCAAACCATAGCCATTATTGATGAAGCCTGCCGATTCACCCCAACCGCATTTCGCAATGGCGACCTGACCAATGAGGCGGGGCAAAACTCAGGCTCCTGCAAGATATACGCATTTGGTCAGCTGCACGATCTGTCAGAGGCGCAGACCCTGGCCTGTTTTGGCCACTACTACCGTGAAGATGTGTTGCCACACCCCAATGGCACAGATCATCAAAATATCCGCAACTTCATGAAAACCGGCTGGGCAGGCATTGAGTTCAGTGGTAAGGCGTTATCCTGATAAAACCGCTCAGGCGACCCGCCTCCTTTGCCAGAAACCAAGACCTGCCAGACCGAGAACCATAAGGGCAAGTGTGGCAGGCTCTGGAATGGGTGCGGCACCAACATCGCCATCCTGCACAGCCCAGGCGTAAAAGTCCAAACGATTAAGCAGCACCGAGTAGGGTGCATTATGGATGTCATGACATTGATTACAGTCTATGTTGCCTTGCGTATCATGCGGCGTTGTTCCTCCATCAAAAGAGAACATATCTCGATGGTTTTCGATACCTCCGCCCTCTCCCCAATACCAGCCAGTCTGGATATTCGAAAAAAAGGCCAGATCCGGGTCTGCCGGATTAACGGTAAACAGATTCTGATCCCAGCTGCCGCCTAGCTCATAGAAGAGGGACTCCAGTTCACCAACATTATGAATGTTGGTATCGACAAGGCTAGCCACTGGCAGGCGCCAGTTGCTGAGGCTCACGCCTCGTACCGAATCAAATATGACCAGGTTTGCAGCCCAGTCCAGCGCCTCTTGCTGCGTCAACAGGCCGTTATTATCAGCATCTGCTCCTTGAGATGCGGCCAGGTTCGCATCCGACAGCCAGGTAATATCGAGGGCTGAGTCATAAATCAGGCCACTGCCACGATCAAACAAGGTTGCTTGCGCTGCACTGCTCAACCCAAAAAAGAGCAGCCCTGTCCAAAGCATCCCCCACTGTTTATTCTTCATATCCATCCCCTTTTTTAGACTGATTATCCCAATTATCCTTGTGTGCTGATTCCTGCCTGCACACCGCCTGTTCGCTAAACCTATAACAAAACCTGTTCCAGATCTTAACTTTAAAAAAGCCCCCTTAACACCCTTCACCTGTAATGTAATACAGCTCTATCCACTCCCATCAATGCCAGGCTAGAGGGTGTCAATAAACCCAAAACCATCACACTCCGCACAATCCACATCATCATGCTGCATCACGCCCAATCCGCCACAGTGCAGACAGTTGCCAATGGCCCCTACACCATGGCAATCGGGGCATTCAATGCCATCAGCTCGCCTGCCATCTTCTTCTTTTTTGATCATTCCCGTGCCTTCGCAGCGTGCGCAGTTGCCTATGTCACCGCGCCCCAGGCATCGTTTGCAGTCGATTTCAGAGATGAACTGCCCACCACCATAGTAGCGGGTGATGATGCCCATGCCGCTGCAGTCAGGACAGTTCTCAGAGAACTGTTTAAGTCTTGCTTCTCTCTTTTCACTCATTGGATCAATCCTCGCCCTGCTCCTTTCCACCCGCATCAAGGATACGATCCGCCATGCGCGAAAAGGGGAGGCTCTGCAACCAGACTGTGCCAGTGCCGCTGAGGGTTGCCAGAAACATCCCTTCACCACCAAAGACCATCGATTTGAGTCCACCGGCCATCTCGATGTCATACTCCACGCCACGGGTGAATCCCACCAGGCAGCCGGTATCTACCCGTAGCATCTCGCCCTGCAGCTCTTTTTTAATAATGGTGCCACCGGCCTGGGCAAAGGCCATGCCGTCGCCTTCCAGTTTTTGCAGGATGAAACCTTCGCCACCAAACAGGCCGCTGCCCAACTTTCGGTTGAAGGTGATGCCAATCTTGGTGCCCAGCGCAGCGCAGAGGAAAGCATCTTTCTGGCAGATGAATTCGCCACCAATCTCGGCCATGTTGAGTGCAATGATGTTGCCTGGGTAGGGGGCTGCAAAGCCGACCTTACGCCTCTGGTCACCCTTATTGCTGAAGTGGGTGGTGAAGAGTGACTCGCCGGTCAGCATGCGTTTACCTGCGCCAAACATCTTTCCAAAGAGACCTTGATCCGGGTCAGCACCATCGCCCATTTTGGTTTCAAACTCGATATCCTGCTCCATATAGGTCATGCCGCCCGCTTCGGCAACCACCGTCTCGCCGGGGTCAAGCTCGACTTCGAGCAGCTGCATCTCATGACCGATAATCTTGTAATCTATTTCATGGCAACGCATGGAAACACTCCTGTTGGTGTAGTGGTAATAAGCTCAGCCCGGTCTGCAAGCCCCCGGACAGGCAAGATGTGTCGGTTTTGGCTTCTTTCTCTTTCGCAGCCTCAATGCCGTCAGATGGCCGCCCCAAAGACAGCCGGTATCGATACTCCAGACATTGTCCCCTGTGTGATAGCCCAGTGTGGACCAGTGGCCAAAGACGATACGCTCGTTGCGGCTGGCACGGTGGGGGTGCTCAAACCAGGGCAGGTAACCCTTTTGCTGACTGCCGGGCGCCCCTTTCTCTTTAAGCGCCGGGCGTCCTTTTTTATCACAGTAGCGCATCCGGGTCAGGCAGTTGGTTATAAAGCGCAATCGCTCCATGCCTTGCAGATCAGCAGACCAGTGATCCGGTTTGTTGCCATACATCTGCTGGCAGAAATCATGGAACCCAGGCCCTGCCAGTGCTTCGTGCATCTCTTGCGCAAGCGCAAGTGCCGTTGGCAGATCCCACTGCGGCGGCAGGCCTCCATGCAGCATGCTGAAGTTGAGCCGGGCATCGTGGTGCATCAGAGGGCGTCTGCGCAGCCAGTCGATCAGCTCATCCCGATCCTCAGCAGCCAGGATGGCAGCCAGCGTATGCGACTTGTCTTTATGCAAGGCGTTACCCTGGGAGATGGCCAGCAGATGCAGGTCGTGGTTGCCCAACACGGTAACGGCTCCGCCGCCAAGCCCTTTGACAAACCGCAAGACCTCCAGCGAGTGGGGGCCACGGTTAACCAGGTCACCAACAAACCAGAGGGCATCCGCCGCCGGATCAAACCTGATTTTGTCCAGCAGCCGCTGAAGTTCGGCATAACAGCCTTGTACATCGCCGATGGCGTAGGTAGCCATATTGGGTTGCCTGTGCTCCCGTTCGTTTTTGTTAACGGTAGTATACGGTATGCAGGGACATCTCCATACCGTGTACGCTTAGCACTTTAGCCATTTTTCACAACAAGAGGGGCTGGTGCTCAACTTGGATACCATACAAAAACCACCCCTGCTCCGGGAGCTGCTGTTCATCTCTCTGCCAGCAGGTGATCAATCAAAGAGATTGATGCTTTTCACTCCGGCATGAAATGGAAGCAATGGACATGCGCATAACCATCCGCCCTGGAGGTATGATCGTGGTTGCTATCTGCATTGTCGCCACACTGGTTAAGCTACTTTAGGGCAGGTATCAAAAACCCGGCCTGTCTCTGAAAATATCCTGCAAGGCACACATAAAAAACGGAGCCAGAAGGCTCCGTTTTTTACAGCTTACGTTTTAGCCCGCTGCTTAGAACTTAAACCCGGCCTGGAGCCAGAGTTTATCCATGTCCTCTTTATAGTCATCCGCACTATAGCTCGCGTACTTGGCCAGCACGGTGTAGTGCTTGCCAAATTTCTTTTTTGCTACAAAATTCCACTCATCGCCATAGTCACTGCCAGTAGCACGACCGCCACTTTCGGCTTCGTAGTCATGATAGGCAACTTTAAACTTTACACCGCCAAGCTTGGTGCTGAGGGTAATGGAGCGATCCTCAAGGCCATGATCCGGCGTGGTGAGAAACATGTCAGCCCAACCGTTTTGGCCATGCAGCGTGGCCAGCGGGGTTTGAAATGCACCATTCCGGTCGCCTTCCAGCGCCTCGTAACCCAGCACAGCCTTGATGCCAGCAACCCTGACGCCAAGCTTCAACAGCTTGTAGTCATAATCAATGTCAGAGCTGGCTGTATCCAATGTGCGGGCAGGGTTAAATGGGCCGTTTGCACCATCTTTGTAATCATCCTGCTGGGCGTATTCGGCCATGAAGAGCAGCTCTACATCTTTATTCAGATCAGCCGCGCCTTTGAAGCGCAGGCCCAATGTCCGTTGGGAGGTCGCCTCTTTGCCACCCGCAGTCTTGTCATAATCAAGAAAATAGCCATAGCCGGTAAGTTTGCCAAACCCCAGGCCACTGTAGCTGATATTGACCAGGTGTGAATCCATATCATCATTCTGCCCTGTGATACCGTTGACCTCAGTGAGATAGGCATAGAAGAATGTAGTGCAGGAGAGAGAGTTGTTGGTCAGGGTAAATGAGTCATAGGTCTGCTCATTCTGACGCCAGCCGACGTTGCCGATAAAACGGTCATTATCGAGCTTGATACGCTGGCGGCCAACCCGAACAACAGTATCAGCAAAACCGTTATAGCCCAACCAATAGCGATTCAATTCAGTTCCTTCAGGGTCGGCGATGGTGGCGTAGGTGCTATTGCCGTTACCCCAGTCATTAGTGCCACCGCCTGTATTGGCATCATTGTCATCACCAATGGCGGTGATATTTTCCATCTCAACATAGGCATTGAAATCATTGAAGCTGCCGGTCTGATAGCCCAGCCGGGTGCGGATGGTGAGGAGATCCGCATCCTTTATGCCAGCGGTATCATCTTCCACATCTTCATAGCGCAGACGCACATCCATCTTGACCTTGCCGCCAGTGAGGGCATCGGTAAAGGCATCTGCCTGTGCTGTTGTGGTTGAAGCCGCAAACCCGGAGAGGGAAAGCGCGGCGGCAATAGAGAGGCTCAATAGCCCTTTGGGTTGCTTGGGTAACATCACTGTTTATCTCCTCGATTTTGGTTCAGCCAGCAAGGCTGAAGGAAAACTAAATTCATCACCACTTGGTGGTTTATATGTTTTTGTGTGGGCGCATTATAAGGGTATCACCCTGCTCTGGCTATATCTCATACCTCCATAAATACAACCCATGCTTGTGACAGACAACAAAACGGAGCCCGAAGGCCCCGTTTTATAACTTCAAGTTTCAAGCAGTTGCTTAGAACTTAAACCCGGCCTGAAGCCAGAGCTTGTCTTTGTCGTCCTTGCCGACCCAGTCGTTGTCAGCGTCGAAAGCTGCATACTTGATCAATGCATGGTAGTTCTTACCGAACTTCTTCACCGCCACGAAATTCCACTCGTCGCCATAGTCCGCGCTGCCACTCTCAGCTTCATATTCATGGTAGACAGCCTTCAGCTTGATGCCCGCAACCTTGGTGCTAATAGCGATGGAGCGATCTTCAAGACCGCCTGCTGGGGTAGCGAGAAACATATCAGCCCAACCGTTTTGACCATGCAAGGTGGCCAGAGGGGTCTGAAATGCACCAGTATAGCCTGTCACATTATTATCGCCTTCCAGCTCTTCATAGCCTGCCATGATGGTGAAACCAGCAACCTTAACGCCAAGCTTAAGCAGCCCGTAGTCATAATCAATGTTGTTGCTGCCATCTTTGTAATCATCCTGCTGGGCATACTCGGCGGTATAGAGCAGCTTTGTTCCGCCGCCTAGATCCGTGGCGCCCTTGAAGCGCAGACCTAATGTCCGCGAGGAGTGCGTTACCTCTTTTGTTGACTCTTTGTCGTAGTCAAGAAAATAACCGTAGGCGGTGAGCTTGCCGACTCCAAGGCCACTGTAACTCACGTTGACCAAATGTGATCCCATATCATCATTCGCCCCGAAAATGTTATTTACCTCAGTAAGGTAGGCATAGAAGAAGGTGGTATCCTGAAGGGACTTGTTGGTCAGAGTGAATGAGTCATAGGTCTGCTCATTCTGACGCCAGCCGACGTTGCCAATGAAGCGATCATTATCAAGCTTGATGCGCTGGCGCCCAACCCGGACTACGGTGTCAGCAAGACCGTTATAGCCTAACCAGTAGCGGTTCAGCTCAGTACCCTCTGGATCAGCGATCACGGAGTAGGCAGTATTGCCATTGCCCCAGCCTGCGCCACCCGTGTTGGCATCATTATCATCACCAATGGCCGTAACATTTTCCATTTCAACATAAGCGTCAAATCCTGAGATGCTACCAGTCTGATAGCCCAGGCGGGTGCGAACGGTAAGGAGATCGGCATCCCTGGCAGCACTGTCATCTTCCACATCTTCATAGCGAAGACGCACATCCATCTTGACCTTGCCGCCGGTGAGCGCTTTGGTGAAGGCATCGGCCTGCGCCGTTGTGGTGGTAACTGCAAGCCCTGACAGGGAAAGTGCAGCGGCAATTGAAAGGCTCAGCAGCCCTTTGGATTGTTTAGGTAACATTAGAGTTTGTCTCCTCGAAAAATTTGATTCAGCTAACATTTTTATTCACAAAACAGCTGGAAGTAATTGTCAGATATACATTCGGACAATCGGAGTCTATACCAACAAACAAGGATCAACAACCACTTTTTTACAAAAAAACCACATTTTGCAACAGTGTTGCGAAACTACAACAACTCATCGGGGGCTCAGCACCACAGCACTTTACACTCCAGCTTTCGAGCAACACATTGCCCTTTTTCAGACGCACCAAAATCAATAGCGCCAATCAAACCATTTGATGTTGCACACTTAAAGGCTTCTGGCTTAAACTGCGGCGCTTGGACTTCTTCCCATTGCTATGCATATATTATAAGAGTGAGTACACAATGAAAAACATTTATCCATCCCTGGGGTTGTCGGCGTTATTATCTGCATCCAGCGCCTATGCCGGCAATCAGCCGATAGACATCGAGGAGATGCAGGCTCAGATGAATAAGCTGCAACAGCAGTTGCTTGTACTTCAGAAACAGATGGCCGCTCAGCAGAAGGAGGCCAAAGCCGCCCCCGCTAAACTGGACAGTGCCAAGGTCTCTTTCCGTCCGGGGCCAAAGATCGAGTCTGCCGATGGTGAATACTCCATGCAGATCGGGGGGCGGGTAAAGTTCGACGCCACCTTCTTCGATGATGACAAGGCCGACCACCCGGATGGCACGGAGATCCGTAGCGCACGGCTGTTTGTCGCAGGCAAGCTGGGCAAGGACTGGTCATACAAATTTCAAAATGAGTTTATCGGCAAGTCCGGTGACACGCCAGCCAGCTATGACTCCAAGATCAAAAGCGCCTACATTGCCTATACCGGTATTGACTATGTAAAGATCATCATGGGGCAGACCAAACAACCGTTCGGTCTTGAGTATCAGACCAGCTCCCGTTTTACCACCTTTCTTGAACGGGCCTCCCTGACCTCACTGCTGCCTGGATATGGTATCGGACTGGGTGTATCGACCTACGGAAAAAACTGGAGCTTCATGGGCGGCCTGTATGGTGAAGACGTGGGCTACTCAGGCGATAGCGATGAAGGTTACTCCGTAACCGCAAGAGCAACATTCGCTCCGATCAAAAAAGAGGCCAAAGTATTGCATTTTGGCATCGCAGGCAGCTACCAGGTGCCCGGCTCTGACTCCGACCCTGTAACATTCAAGTCGAAGGCCGAGACACACCAGGCAAGTAAGTATTCAGCCTATACCGACAAGATGTACAATGTTGATGACTACACACTGCTTGGCCTGGAATCAGCCTGGGTCTCAGGCCCGCTCTCGCTACAGGGAGAGTATGTCATTGCCGATGTAAACCGGGGCAGCGCATTGTCTGACCCAACCTTTGACGGCTATTATGGTCAGGTCTCCTATTTTCTTACCGGCGAGTCACTGAACTATCTCGGAAAGAACGGCAAGTTTGGTCGCATCACGCCCAAGAGCCGCTTCTCACTGAAGAATGGAGGATCAGGGGCATGGGAGATCGCCATGCGCTACAGCAACCTCGACCTGAATGACGGCGACATAACCGGCGGCGAGATGAAGAACTGGACCTTTGCCCTGAACTGGTATCCCACCCCCTATTTTCGCCTGATGGCCAACTACATCATCGTGGATACGGATAGCGACGCCTACCAAACCCCGAATGACGACCCGGATATATTTGCACTCAGAACACAGGTGGATTTCTAGAACTAGCACACTGCCCCTACCTGCAGGGACTGCGGGTAGGGAAGCAGGTCGCGTAATGAATTTTTATCTCTCTCTTGCACAATCCCCTTAACTGGCATATCTTTAAAAGCATGAAAGGAAATAAACTACTCCTGCTGAGGTTGCTGCTGATCGCCATCATGGTGCTTCAGCCAGCAGTGAGTGCGTACGCCATGACGGCAATGGATCACAACCCGGGCGATGCTGCACCTCCGGCCATGCAGGATCACAAGATGGGTCACGATGCCATGCACCAGGGCATGGATAACAATGCACCATCAGCCTCCATGGAGAGGGAAGGTTGCTGCACATCGGATGAGGCCTGCACCATGGCCGCCTGCCCCATGTCGGCGTGTAGCACGATGTTGTTCACAAACGCTATCTCCGTATCAAAGATAAAGATCGCCCTCACCACCCCCACATACCAGCCCTCCTGGGTCGGCATTTCGCTGCCCACTGAAATAAGACCCCCCCGAAGCCCTCTCGGCTAAACGGCCTGCTGCGCCGTCTTTGCATAAGTGCTGCTTTAGCCGCACTTCGCAGATGATTTGTATTTGGGTGTTTGCACACCCGCTTATATCCCGGAACTCTATTTTTCCTGGATATCCGAGAGGCAATTTTCATGGATTTCAAACTAAAAACCGCACTGGCATCGCTGCTGCTTGGCACTATGCCGCTCCTTGCTGGCGCTGCCGTCAAGACCGAGGCACTGACACTGGAAGGCGCTGTATCCACAGCCCTGGCATCCAACCCCAGTCTGGCTGCAATCCAGGCACGAGCCGATGCCCTGGCCGCAATCCCGTCACAGGTCGAAACCCTGCCAGACCCACGCTTGATGGTGAACCTGGTCAATCTTCCACTGGACAACCCCTCCTTTACTCAGGAGGGAATGACCCAGCTGCAGCTGGGCATCTCACAGATGCTGCCCTACCCCGGCAAGCTTGCGCTGCGAGGAGAGGCCGCCACCCAAGAGGCTCAGGCCGCACTGTCAGATGTAGCCGAACGCCGTCTGCAACTGAAACGCGATACAAAGATCGTATGGTGGAATCTCTTCTTCCTGGACCGGACACTGGAGATCAATGACCGGAACCGGGAGATACTGAATCAATTTGTCAGGGTTGCCGAGACCCGTTATGAGGTAGGCCAAGGGCTACAGCAGGATGTATTGCTGGCGCAGCTTGAACTCTCACAACTGGATGACCGGGATATTCAACTGCACCGGCTGCGCGAAAGCGAAGTGGCTCGCCTGAATACCCTGTTGGATCAGCCCGCATCACAACCCCTGCAGCTGCCTGCCAAGGTGAATGAACAGCTGCCAGCGCTTGCTGTAGCCACTGAACTGCATCAACGCGCCCAGTCCGCCCGACCCTATCTACAGGCACAGGGATACCGCACAAAGGCGGCACGCACCCGGATTGATCTGGCAAAAAAGGATTACTATCCCGACTTCACACTCGGCGCAGTCTATGGTCTGCGCGACGGCAGCAACCCGGATGGCAGCAGCCGCAGTGACTTTGCCACCCTCCAGTTCAGCATGAATTTGCCAATCTTCACCGACACCAAGCAGGATCAGGCACTGGATCAGCGCACCTCCGAATGGCTGCGGCAGAAGTATAGTCTGGATGACCGTCGTAATGCCGTGGCCTCTGAAGTCAACCGCGCCATCACCGATTTTCGCAACAGTGCCAATCAGGCGGCACTCTTCAATAAACAGATCATCCCCCAGGCTCGCCAGACGGTTGACTCCATGCTGGCCGGTTATCAGGTAGGCAAGGTCGATTTTCTCAATCTGGTACGCAGCCAGACAAAACTCTACAACTACGAATCCGACTACTGGAAGGCACTGAGCGCAGCCAATCAGGCACTGGCCAAACTGGCTGCTGCCGTAGGCGAGGAGAACATCCATGAGTAAGTTTTTTATCGCAGTAGTGATGCTGGCCGCAGGCGCAGGTGGCGGCCACTGGTACGCCACTCAGCAGTCAAATGAAGCTGTTGCCACGGTTGCAGAAGGTAAGTCAGGCGAACGCAAGGTACTCTTCTGGCGCAATCCAATGAACCCCGCTATCACCTCCCCCGTCCCCGCCAAGGACAATATGGGTATGGACTACATCCCCGTCTACGCAGATGAGGGGAAGCCAAAGGAGCGTGAAGTGCTGTTCTGGCGTAACCCGATGAACCCCGCTATCACCTCCCCCGTCCCCGCCAAGGACAACATGGGTATGGACTACCTCCCGGTCTATGCCGATGGCGGTAGTAACAATGATGAACCAGCCGGCACGGTGAAGATTGATCCGGTCACGGTTCAGAACATCGGCGTGCGCACTGCCAGAGCCGAACAACGCAGCCTTGCCCGCCAGTTAAATGCCCTGGGCCAGGTTGATTTCAATGAGGAGCGACTGGCTCGCCTGCATCCCAAGGCATCCGGCTGGATTGAACGGCTGATGGTGGATGAGACCGGCGTGCGAGTCAGCAAAGGCACCATCCTGCTGGCACTCTACTCACCTGATCTGGTAGCAGCTCAACGGGAATACCTGATAGCGTTGGAGAATTGGGAGTCGGTGCGTAACAGCTCAGCAGGGCGAATGAAAAAATCAACCAAAAGCCTGCTGCGCAGCTCCCGTGAGCGGCTGGAGCTGTTTGATGTGCCTGCCCATCAGATCAAAGAGCTGGAGCAGAGCCGCAAGATCAAAAAACAGCTGCATATCCACTCCCCCTTTGCTGGCCGCATCATGCATATTGGGGCGCGTGAAGGGCAGTACATCACTGCAAAAGATGAGCTCTATCTGATCGCCGACCTGAGCCGCATCTGGGTCAATGTCGATATCTACGAGGATGACCTCCCCTGGATGAAGATCGGTGATCGCGCCGAGATGAGGGTGCGTGCCGTACCAGGGCGTACCTTTCACGGCAAAATCACCTTTATACACCCCGTCATGCAACAGAAGAGCCGCACCGTACGGGTACGGCTGGAGTTTGATAACCCTGACCTGCTGTTGAAACCCGGCATGTTTGCCAACGTGGTACTGCATACCGACGAGCAGCCCAATGCCGTGGTTGTCCCCTCTGAAGCGATTGTCCGCTCTGGCAGCCATGAACAGCTTTTTGTGGTGCGTGAGCCGGGCAAGTTTGAACCGCGCCAGGTAACACTGGGGGTAAGTGCAGGTGGCTTTACCCAGATCCTTGAGGGATTGGAAGCGGGTGAAGAGGTAGTCACCTCCAGCCAGTTCCTGATCGACTCTGAATCCAAGCTGCGTGAGGCCACTGCCAAAATGATGGCTGTGATGGCGGCACCTGCGGAGATAGATATGTCCGATATGGAAATGGATGAGATAGATATGTCTGATATGGAAATGGATGAGATAGATATGTCTGATATGGAAATGGATGAGGAGAGCACCCCATGATCCAGGCCATCATAAATGCCTCTCTGCGGGAGAAATTTCAGGTTCTCATCGCCACCTTCATCATTCTGGCAGCAGGTATCTGGGCAGTAAAGAACACCCCACTGGATGCCATCCCTGATCTCTCGGATGTACAGGTCATCGTCTTCACCGAATACCCCGGCCAGTCCCCCCAGGTGGTGGAGGATCAGGTCACCTACCCCTTGACCACAGCGATGCTGGCAGTACCCAAAAGCAAGGTGGTGCGCGGCTACAGCTTCTTTGGTTTCTCCTTCGTCTACATCATCTTCGAAGACGGCACCGACATGTACTGGGCACGTTCACGGGTGCTGGAGTACCTGAACTACGTCAGCTCCCGCCTCCCCTCCGGGCTATCCCCCTCACTGGGGCCGGATGCCACTGGCGTTGGCTGGATCTACGAATATGCACTGGTGGACAGAACCGGCAGACATGATCTGGCACAGCTGCGCTCGATGCAGGACTGGTATCTGCGCTATCCATTGCAGACGGTCGAGGGAATCTCTGAGGTCGCCTCCATCGGCGGTCATGTCAAGCAGTATCAGGTGGAGGTCGACCCCGACATGCTGCTCGCCTACAACATCCCGCTATCGAAGGTAAAACGGGCGATTCAACGCTCCAACAACGATGTTGGCGGCAAACTGGTGGAGATGGCCGAGACCGAATATATGGTGCGCGGACTCGGCTACATCCAATCCATCAGTGATCTGGAGGTGATTCCGGTCGGTGTGGATGACAACGGCACGCCGATCCGCCTCAAGGACATTGCCCACATCCAGATCGGCCCTGAACTGCGCCGAGGCGCTGCCGAGCTGAACGGCGAAGGTGAAGTAGCCGGTGGCGTGGTGATCATGCGCTATGGTGAAAACGCCATGGCCACCATCGAACGGGTGCGTGAAAAGCTGGCCGAGCTGCAAAAAGGGCTGCCTGAAGGGGTGGAGATCGTGCCGGTCTATGACCGGGGCGACCTGATCGAGCGTGCCGTAGAAAACCTGGTCGAGAAGCTGATCGAAGAGTCGATTGTGGTCAGCCTCATCTGTATCCTCTTTCTGCTGCATGCCCGCTCTGCGCTGGTGGCAATTCTGACCCTGCCAATTGGCATCCTGATGGCCTTCATTGTGATGCAGTGGCAAGGCATCAATGCCAACATCATGTCCCTGGGCGGCATCGCCATCGCCATTGGCGCGATGGTGGATGGCGCCATTGTGATGATTGAAAATGCCCACAAGCATCTCGAACATGCAGGCAATCGAAAAGGGGGTGAGCTGACACAGCCAGAGCGCTGGGAGGCAATTGCCGATGCCTCACGCGAAGTGGGTCCGGCACTCTTCTTCTCACTGCTGATTATCACCGTCTCCTTCCTGCCGGTCTTTACCTTGCAGGCGCAGGAGGGCCGGCTGTTCGCCCCGCTCGCCTTCACCAAGACCTACGCCATGGCCGCCTCGGCGATACTGGCAGTGACGCTGGTGCCGGTACTGATGGGCTTCTTCATTCGCGGCAAGATCATGCCCGAGGCCAAAAATCCGGTGAACCGATTCCTGCACTGGCTGCATGCGCCTGTGTTGAAACAGGCGATTCACTTTCGCTGGGTAACATTGGCCATCGCCATTGCACTGCTGGCCGCCACCAGCTACCCACTGCAGAAGCTTGGCAGTGAATTTATGCCACCACTGGATGAGGGGGATATCCTCTACATGCCGACCACCTACCCCGGCATCTCCATCACCAAGGCAAAAGAGCTGATGCAGCAGACCGACAAGATCCTGATGAGCTTCCCGGAGGTACACCATGTCTTCGGCAAGGTGGGGCGCGCCGACACTGCAACCGACCCGGCACCGCTGGCAATGCTGGAGACCACCGTCAGATTGAAGGATCGTTCCGAATGGCCAGACCCGACCAAAACCACCAAAGAGCTGATGGATGAGATGGATGCCGCAATCAAGTTTCCAGGGCTGGCCAATGCCTGGACCATGCCGATCAAGACCCGTATCGACATGCTCTCCACCGGCATCAAGACGCCGATTGGAATCAAGGTGAGTGGGCCGGATCTGAATGTACTGGAGAAGGTAGCCGGTGATATCGAGCAGGTGCTGACGCCGCTGCCAGACACCCTCTCCGCCTTTGCCGACAAAGCCGCAGGGGGTTATTACCTCGACTTTGACATCAACCGTGAAGAGGCCGCCCGCTACGGCCTCACCACTGGCGATGTACAGGATGTGATCCAGATCGCCATTGGCGGCATAAATATCACCTACACGGTAGAGGGGTTGGAGCGCTATCCCATCAGCCTGCGCTACCCAAGAGACCTGCGCGACAATATCGAGAACCTGAAACGGGTACTGATACCGACCCCCACCGGCGCACAGATCCCGCTCTCACTGGTGGCGGATCTGCAACTGCGGCGTGGCCCACCCAGCATCAAGAGCGAAAACTCACGCCCCAACGCCTGGATCTATGTCGATATCAAAACCTCCGACATCGGCGGCTATGTAGCCGAGGCCAAGCAGGTAGTTGAGAGCCAGGTGGATATCCCGCCCGGCTACACGCTGGTCTGGTCCGGGCAGTTTGAATATATGGAGCGCGCCGCAGAACGGCTGCGCATCGTCGTTCCCGCTACCCTGCTGCTGATCTTTCTGTTGCTTTATTTCAACTTCAGAAATATCACCGCACCGCTGGTGGTGATGCTCTCCATCCCGTTTGGACTGATTGGCGGCTTCTGGCTGATCCACTATCTCGGCTTCAACATGTCAGTGGCGGTGGCAGTCGGTTTTATCGCCCTGGCCGGAGTGGCCGCAGAGATTGGCGTGCTGGTACTCACCTTTATCGATCAGGAGATTGCCCGTCGTCACCGTGCGAAAGGAGGAAAACTGACCGGCAGTGAGATTATGGATGCAGTACACGCCGGCACCTCAGAGCGGGTGCGCCCCATTGCGATGACCGCCACCGCCATCACCGCCGGTCTGTTGCCGATCATGTGGAGTTCCGGCACCGGCTCGGAGGTGATGCAGCGTATCGCCGCCCCAATGGTCGGCGGCATGATCACGGTAACCATACTCTGTCTGCTGGTACTGCCGGTCATCTACGGCATGGTATTGCAGATACAAGAGCGGTTCCACAAGCCAACAGAGTAACTATAATTTGAACCTCGTTCCCACGCTCCAGCGTGGGAATGCATACAGGAGGTGAGTTGATAGCACGGTATGGATTCCCACGCAGGAGCGTGGGAACCAACAACACGGATAAACACAGGCTTTTAAATGCTGAAACTTTTTACATAACCAAGAGGAAAACATGATGAAACAGAGAACACAAGCCATTGCCGCCTTTGCATTGACCGGGCTTTTGGCCATAACCCCAATCGCCTTTGCAGCAGGCGATCATGACCATGGTGACCATGACCATAGCTCGCATGATGGAGGTGATCACAAAGATCATGACGCAAAAATAGATGGCATGTTCCTGAAGAAAAAAGAGATCAGTGGCTATACCGTCACCTTCCATGTGATGAAAGCAAAACCCGGCAAGGAGATGGGCGGCAGCCATAACTTCATGATCAAGGTAGAGAAGGATGGCAAGGCGCTCAGCAACATCGTCATGAACACCAAGGTAAAACACCCATCCGGGAAATCAGAGACCAAAAAGACCATGAAGATGGGAGACTGGCTGATGGCCGGCTACGACCTGGGTCATGAAGGAGAACACCAACTGATGATCCTGTTCAAAACTGCCGACGGCAAGAAGCACAAGGGTGGCGTTTACTATCCAGGCGGATAAAGATCCTCGTTCCCACGCTCCTGCGTGGGAACGCATACCAAAGCTTGGTTGAACGCAGGCATGCAATAGCAAGCCTCGTATGCATTCCCACGCAGAGCGTGGGAATGAGGAATTTATCGGGTTATATAGAAAGAGAAAACCATGTCAATAATCACCACACCAAAGGATCACAAATTCCCCTGGTATGTGCGCCTTTTTTTCTGGAACCAGCGGCGTAAATACGGTGCCATTCTGGAACCGGCCCGGTTGTGGGGACGCTCACCCAAGGTATTTGCCTCCCTGGCATCACTCTACGGTGCCTTTGATCGTAGCTCTTCACCCCTTGAGCCCGCACTGCGCACCTTGGTGACTGTGCGGGTCTCACAGATCAACTGGTGCTCCTTCTGTGTCGATATCAACTCCGCCACAGCGCTGAAACGGGGGATTACCGATGAGAAGCTGGCGATGCTGGTCGACTACCCCACGAGTGATCTCTACAGCGACAAAGAGAGAGCCGCTCTGGCCTATACCGAGGTGGTGACCCGTAGCGATCAGCAGCCTGCCGCAGCACACTTTGAGGCGCTACGCCGCTATTTTGATGATAATGCCATCATCGAACTTACCGGGCTGATCGGCTTCCAGAACATGTCGAGCAAATTCAATGCAGCCCTGGGTGTTGAGCCACAGGGTTTCTGTTCAATAGCCCCGCAACCCCAAGCCCAACAGAGGTGACAAGATGATCTACCAAAAAGTGACCGCCATTATCCGATGCGATGCACTGGAAAAGGTTGAATCTGTACTGCAGAGCATGGGGGTACATGGCATCAGCGTAACCAAGGTCAAGGGGTATGGTGAATACGCAGACTTCTACTCCAGTGACTGGATGGTCAGCCACTCCCGGATTGAAATATTTACCGATGAAGCCCAGGCTGATCTCATTGCCCAGGCCATCATGAACAGCGCCCATACAGGCGCAGAAGGAGATGGAATCGTCGCCATACTGCCGGTAGAGAGACTCTACCGGATTCGAACCCGCTCTGAAGCAACAGCGAGCGAAATCTGATTATCAAGGAGCACTCAAATGCCTGAAATCATCCCCAACACACATCCCATTTTCGTTCACTTTACAGTGGCGTTGCTATCCGTTGCAACCGGGCTGTTTATCATACTTCAGCTATTTGGCACCTATTTGTCAGAGAATCTGCGGCAGCAGTTAACGGCCGTAGCCCGTTGGAACCTCTGGCTCGGAGCCGCCATTACCGTGATAACGGTTGCCGCAGGTTTCTATGCCTACAACACCGTGGCACACGATGCCCCGTCACATGCAGCCATGACCGACCACCGCAACTGGGCACTGGCCACAACCCCGCTGTTTATCGGCATTGCGCTCTGGTCGATAGTCAGCGTATGGAGAGGCAAGGCATTGGGGTGGGCATTTGTCATTGCACTGCTGATTGCGCAGTTTCTCCTGCTGTCTACCGCCTGGCGGGGTGGCGAAGTGGTCTATCGCTACGGACTGGGCGTGATGTCGCTGCCTCAGTCCGAAGGCGCAGGCCACGCACATGCCCACGGCGAGGGTGAAGGGCATGCCGATGGTCAGGCGAGCGATGAGTCGATGGACTTCAGTGGCATGGATGAGACGATGAAAGACGACGGCCACGCACACTAAATCAATCTCTAACTACTATTGAGGAATCAACACAATGAACATACAAAAAAAAGCGGCGGTTAAAGCCATAGCCATCAGCGGCATTGCATTATTGATTGCAATAACAATGACCGCCTGCAGTGAATCAGAGCAGAGCTCCCAGGCTATGCAAGCCGTAGCTGCAAAGCAGGCGCTGCCAGAGATCACCGTCTATAAATCTCCCACCTGCGGTTGCTGCACCGCCTGGGAAGAACATCTTATAGCTGAGGGCTTTACGGTTATCTCACACCAGAGAGATGACATGGACAGCATCAAGCAATCACTTGGTGTGAAGCCGCATCTGGCCTCCTGTCACACCGCCACCATAGGTGATTATGTGATTGAGGGTCATGTCCCGGCCGACGACATTAAACGGCTGCTGAAAGAGAGACCCAAAGTAGCCGGGCTGACGGCTCCCGGAATGCCCCGCCACTCCCCCGGCATGCAGCCTCCCGAAGAAAAGCCAAGCGGCTATGACGTACTGGCATTCAACAAAAAGGGGGGAACTAAACTGTTTACCCAATATTAATCGGCATGGCTCATTCCTGGTAAAAAACCGGCAGGATTTACAGGATTTACAGGATTTACAAAAATAACCAGAGAACCGGATAAAGCAATCCTGTTCATCCTGCCAATTAGAAAAAAGAATGTTTTTATAAAGGGGTTGACCTGTGTGCGGCACCCTGGATTTACACTTATGAGTAAGGCATAGACAAACAGTTCAGCCACCTGAGAGGTGCAGAAGATGTTAACGGTCAGTGCATTATCAAAAGCAGCACAAACAACACCGGACGCGATACGACATTATACGCGTATCGGTCTGCTAAAGCCGTCTCGCAACCCGGATAACGGCTACCGTCTCTTCAACAATAATGATGTAAAAAAAGTGCAGTTCATCTGCCGCGCCAAAGGGCTCGGTTTTACACTGCGTGAGATAGGAGCCATTTTTGATCATGGCCGCACCGGGCAGTCACCCTGCCCGGCCGTGCGCGAAATGATTCGACAGCGCATCAACGAGAACAGAGACAAACTAATGGAATTGAACCAACTGCAACAGCGCATGGACAGCGCATTGGAGAAATGGAAAACCATGCCGGACGGAGAGCCCGATGGTGAGGCGATCTGTCACCTGATTGAGTCAATAAATTGAATAAGGGGAGAGAATATGAAAACCGATCCAGTTTGTGGCATGGAAGTGAAGGAGACGAAGTATCACACGGATCACAACAGCAAGACCTACCACTTTTGCAGCGAACACTGCCTGCACAAGTTTACAGCCAACCCCAGTCAATACCTGCATGATGAAGAGGGCTCACACCAAACACATGCAGAGGATAAACACCCCGGCTGTGATAACCACGCCGCTCATGCCGCGGCCGCCCCTGCCACACACATGGACGAGTCAGTCATCTACACCTGCCCGATGCACCCGGAGATCATCCAGGATCACCCCGGCAACTGCCCCAAATGCGGCATGGCGCTGGAAGCGATGACGGTCGAGGCAGATGAAGACACCACTGAGCTGGACGATATGACGCGCCGTTTCAAGATCGGCGCGCTCTTCGCCATCCCGGTCTTTTTCAGCGCCATGGCCGCCGAATTCTGGCCGGAAGCGATGGCCAGACTGATCGACCCCAATCTGCGCCAATGGATCGAGATGGTGCTATCGGCTCCAGTGGTGATCTGGTGTGGCTGGATATTCTATGAGCGCGCCATTCAATCGGTGATCACGCGTAATCTCAATATGTTCACCCTGATCGGGCTGGGCGTCTCGGTGGCCTGGAGCTACAGCCTGGTGGCCACGGTTTTCCCCGGCATCTTCCCACCCGAGGTATTCAACAAGGTCGGTGTCGTACCTGCCTATTTTGAAGCCGCGGCAGTCATTACCGTGTTGATACTGCTGGGGCAGATGCTGGAACTGCGGGCACGCAGCCAGACCAATGCCGCAATCAAACTGCTGCTGGGGCTGGCACCAAAAACGGCCCGTATCGTGCGCGAGGATGGCACGGAAGAGGATATCCCGATGGAGCATGTGCAGGTCGGCGATACCCTGCGGGTACGCCCTGGCGAAAAGATTCCGGTGGATGGCATCGCCATCGACGGCGAAAGCAACGTCGACGAGTCGATGGTGACGGGTGAACCACTACCCGTCGCCAAGAGTGCAGGCGAACGCCTGATCGGCGCCACCGTCAATGGCACCGGTAGCTTGCTGATGCGCGCCGAAAAGGTGGGGTCAGATACTCTGCTGTCACAGATCGTCAAGATGGTGGCCGATGCCCAGCGCTCTCGCGCTCCGATTCAGCGGCTGGTCGATGTTGTCTCCGGCTATTTTGTCCCGGCTGTGGTGATCATTGCAATCATCACCTTTATCATCTGGAGCCTATGGGGGCCAGAACCCGCTATCGCCTACGCCGTGATCAACGCCGTTGCGGTGCTGATTATCGCCTGCCCCTGCGCACTGGGGCTGGCAACCCCGATGTCGATCATGGTCGGCACCGGCAAGGGGGCAATGATGGGAGTGTTGTTTAAAAATGCCGAGGCACTGGAGGTTCTGCGCAAGGTCGATACCCTGGTGGTGGACAAGACCGGCACCCTCACCGAAGGCAGACCCAAACTGGTTTCAGTTATGGCGGCTGAGGGTTTTCAGGAAGATGAGACCCTGCGTCTTGCCGCCAGCCTGGAGCGAGCCAGCGAACACCCCTTAGCCGAAGCCATCGTGCAGGGGGCTGAGGCACGAGGTGTCGAGCTAATCCAGGCGGATGATTTTCAATCCACCACCGGCATGGGCGTAACAGGGATTGTCGATGGCCACAAGGTGGCGCTGGGCAATATCAAACTGCTGGAGAGCCTGGAGATCGACGCAGGCAATCTGCCACAACAGGCCGATCATCAACGTGCAGAAGGTCAAACGGTGATGCTGCTGGCCATCGACGGCAAGGCTGCCGGATTGATCGGCGTGGCCGACCCCATCAAAGAGACCACTCCCGAGGCGATCCGTGATCTCCACGGCGAGGGGATCAAGATCGTGATGCTGACCGGCGACAGCCGCAAGACTGCCGAGGCGGTCGCCGCCAAACTGGATATCGACCAGGTACAGGCCGAGGTACTGCCGGAGCAGAAGGCCGAGGTAGTCAAACAGCTTCAGGCCGAAGGGCACATCGTTGCCATGGCCGGTGATGGCATCAATGACGCCCCTGCCCTGGCACAGGCCCATGTCGGTATCGCCATGGGCACTGGTACCGATGTTGCCATGGAGAGCGCCGGCGTCACCCTGGTCAAGGGCGATCTGCGCGGCATCGTGCGAGCCAGACGGCTAAGCCACGCCACCATGCGCAACATCCGCCAAAACCTCTTTTTTGCCTTTATCTATAACGCCGCCGGGGTACCGATTGCCGCCGGGCTGCTTTACCCCACATTTGGGTT
>JAKISI010000044.1 GCA_021648685.1 Candidatus Polarisedimenticolaceae bacterium | reverse complement strand
TAAAAACAATGACTTATCGAAATATAGAGCAAATACTGCTGCTTGCTGCTCATTCATTCTTCAACCACATGGTTCTAGTATAACATGCTGTTTTTAATCATGTTTGCGTCTTTTCGTTCAGGCACTAATTATCTTACTAGGGTATACCTTTTCGTTCCTAGAAACAGGGTGGGTTTGCCCTACTCGGCTGGATCACTTTTTACCGGCTTTACCCAGCTCTGCCCCACGCTTGTTGATCAGGTTTTGAATCAATATGCCTTCCAGCATTCGATAGACCACCTCCTGCGCCTTTTGGTAGCCGGTTGTCGGCCTTCCCAGCAGAGAGAGCCTGGCATCAAAATAGGCCACATCCGCCTCCAGCTCGCTGACGCTTGGCGCACTCTTTTTTATCTTCTCCTCTTTTTTTTTCTTAGCGTGCATCTCTTATATTTTCCAGAATCGTCTGAAGATCCCTGTGCCAGCGTTCAAAGATATCAGCCAGTTCAGAATGGGGGAAAATCTCTGCCAGATAGAGCGGGTTCAATGCCACCAGCAGACTCTCGCCTCGCTCACCAATGATTGCAATTTGTGGCGGCAGAAAGGGGGTGAGTTCAGGATAGCGCTCTGACAACGTTTTAATCTCATCCGGCTTCCCGTATGTGATCGATCGATGGGCATCCCGCGCAAACCCGGCGCCCACCAGGTCGATATCCACTCGCCGGGCATTTGCGGTGAAATACCCTAACGCATTGATCTCCTCTTCCAGCCTGGGCTGGGCCTCGGCAAAAGCCAGTTGTGAGCGCACCATTAGCAGATCACTTGCCCACAGGGAACCTGAGACCATTAGTAACAGGACGGCCATCAACCATCTGGTCATGATGTCGCCTCCGCCAAGATCGTCTGATAGATCTCATGCAGCATTGTAGCAAAGTCACTAAGCGCTATATTGTTAAACAGGGTCGTATACTGCTCTGGGTTGCTCGCCAGCACCTTTATCTTGCCAGCATGCTCGACAATGGTGATCTTCCCCGGCAGAAAGAGCCCCATGCGGGGGTCATGAGCCAAGCCGTCCGAGATCATCTGCAAACTGCCAAAATAGATGACATGCTGCTTTCGCTCACCCTCACCGGGATCGACAATACCCTCTCCCAACAGCTCTTCCCGCACAACCGAGAGGCCGTTATTGGCAACCGCCTGTTTGATATTTTCAATGGTCTGCTCATAGGAGTACGGCGACTGGCGCACCAAAACAGCATTAGCGGGGCGTTTCATGACGACCCGGTCTGCCGAGAGGGTCTCAAATGACCGGATATAACTGACCAGATCATTGATATTCTGCTCCCTCAACCCCATGGCACTCAGAGAGCGCATCGGGGTTCGCTCCCTGCCCAGGGTCAGGCTGCGTTTGATCACCTGGTCAGTGGCCGAGGCAAGGTAGCCGGCATTATTTAACGCGGGAGCCAGGATCGGGATAAACGTGGGTCTGGAGAAAGAGACCCCGGTACCTGCTCCGCCCTCCCCATTGGCACCATGGCATCTTGCGCAAAATGCAATGAACAGCTTGGCACCCAGCTCCGGATCACCCTCGACAGGCTCGGATGAGAAGATCGGCTCATCCGCCCAGTGAAAGGATCGGACATATTCAGTGATCTCCTGAACCTCCTGATCCGTAAGGCGCGGAAACGGGGGCATCACCCGCCCCGGTCGACCCAGGCGGATGGTTCGTGAAATATACTGGTTATTGACGCTCCCCAGAAAATCCTCGAGTGCCAGGGGGACACCCACACCGCCGCGCCCGTAGTTGCCATGGCAGGCAGAACAGTGCTGCGCATAGAGCCTGGCTCCTGTCGCATCCTCATCCCTGTCCGAGGTTGTTTCAGCTCTTTCAACCTGGGCGCAGGCAGAGAGGGAGAGCACAACCACGCAGAGCAGAACCAACGCTGGTTTCATCCACCTCACGGTCTCACCTCTGATAAAGAAAAGCGCAGCCATACTTGCATGATAGTCGAAAGGCAACAGCCAAATCCAGCTTGCGGGATTCTGCCCGGCAGAGGAAAATAGCCACCATCATTCACCACAGGGCAAAATCCCAGATGACTACTATTCGCCAGGAAGATTTCATTCAAAGCATCGCTGATGCCTTTCAGTACATCTCTTACTACCACCCGGTTGACTACATCAAAGCCCTGACAGCCGCCTGGGAAAAGGAGCAGTCTCCTGCAGCGAAGGATGCCATGGCACAGATTCTGGTCAACTCCCGCATGTGCGCCGAAGGCCACCGCCCAATATGCCAGGATACCGGAGCCGCCGTGGTCTTTCTGAAGATCGGCATGGATGTGCGCTGGGAGGGCGAACTCAACATCACCGATATGGTGAACGAAGGGGTGCGTCGCGCCTACACCCAGCCCGACAACAAACTGCGCTTCTCCATGGTCAGCGACCCGGCAGGCGCACGCAAAAACACCTGTGATAACACCCCCGCCATCATCAATATGGAGCTGGTCGATGGCGATAAGGTGGAAGTAGCGGTTGCGGCCAAGGGCGGCGGTTCAGAGAACAAATCCAAATTCACCGTACTCAACCCCAGCGGCAACATTGTGGACTGGGTACTGGATGTGGTTCCCACCATGGGTGCAGGCTGGTGCCCCCCGGGCATTCTCGGCATCGGCATCGGCGGCACCGCAGAGAAGGCGATGCTGCTGGCCAAAGAGTCACTGCTGGATCATATCGACATCCACGAACTCAAGCAGCGCGGCCCCAAAAACCGGGTGGAAGAGCTGCGCCTCGAAATCTTCGAAAAGGTCAACGCACTGGGCATTGGCGCGCAGGGGCTGGGCGGGTTGACCACCGTACTCGACATCAAGATCAAGGATTTCCCAACCCACGCCGCCTCACTGCCGGTTGCGCTCATCCCCAACTGCGCCGCCACCCGCCATCTGGAGTTCACACTCGACGGCAGCGGCCCGGCGGATCTGACCCCACCCAGCCTGGATGAGTGGCCTGAAATCACACTGGAGGCCAGCAAAAACACCCGCCGCGTCAACCTGGACAGCATAACGCCCGAGGAAATCGCAACCTGGAAAACGGGCGAACAGATCCTGCTCTCCGGCAAACTGCTGACCGGGCGCGATGCTGCCCACAAACGCATTGCCGACATGCTGGCAAAAGGTGAGTCACTGCCGGATGGCGTTGATTTTAAAAACCGCTTTATCTACTATGTCGGCCCGGTAGACCCGGTGGGCAACGAGGCCGTTGGCCCAGCTGGCCCCACCACAGCAACCCGCATGGACAAGTTCACCGACATGATGCTGGATCAGACCGGCCTCATCGGCATGGTAGGCAAGGCCGAGCGCGGACAGGCCACCATCGACTCCATTAAAGCGCATAAAGCCGTCTACCTGATGGCCGTTGGCGGTGCCGCCTATCTGGTTGCCAAGGCGATCCGCTCATCGCGCATCGTCGCCTTCGAAGAGCTAGGGATGGAGGCCATCCGCGAGTTTGAGGTGGAGGATATGCCCGTCACCGTGGCCGTCGACAGCCAGGGCGAATCGATCCATCAAACCGGCCCGGCAAAATGGAAGGCGATGATTGGGGATATTATTTCATAATCCGGCACTGCCACTTTAACGGGGCAATGTGGGTTATATTAAAAACATGTCACGCTTCAGCATGATTTCAATCAGGTGTTGCAAGAGCCTATTTTTTCACCAGGTTTATTTATAAAGCACTGCTTTGAACCACAGATAAACACGCATAAGTCGTGTTTATCTGTGTGAACCTGTGGTTCCATCTCTTTAAAAAGCAGATTCAGCATGGCATGACTGATTACGAAAACAAGCAAATGGACACCTTTGCTAAACAACATGATTACCAATCATTTTAAGGAGAAAATAGGGGTAGCAAGCAGTTGAGATAATATGGCAGAAAACAGACACATCACAGCACCAGATCCGAAAGGGTTCCAAGTCCGAATCGTAAGAAACAAAAAAGAGCACAGCCGCTATTTTTCCCACCGACAGTGGGGAAGCAAGCAGAAGGCGCTGAATGGCGCAAGAAACTGGCGCGACCAGATGCTGGTGTCGCTTGGCGGTGCCAATAAATATCTTCCGGAAAGGGCGGTTTTTTCCAACAAGAGAACGACAGGGATAAGAGGGGTATCAAGATCCATTCAATACGATAAAAGAAATGACACCCACTATCTGGTCTATAGCGTCCACTGGCGGAAGGCCGGCAAGCCACACACCAAAACCTTCTATGTTGGCCGCGCAGGCAAGGTGAATGCCGATGAGGAGTTTCATGCATTTCGAACGGCCGTGCGGTTCCGGCGAGAGTACGAACTCCACAAAGCAGAAGACGCACCGTTTTTTCCAGCGCGTTTCAAGCAGTGGCGAGAGATGAGGCTCTATGAAGAGTAGATGGGGTTTTAGCTTTTAATCCCCACACCCCGCCGCAGCAGGCTGAGACTATATGCCGTCAACACCACAATAAACAGCAGGATAATCGCGAACGCCACGCCCAGATTGATATCTGAGACCCCCAGAATGCCATAGCGAAAGGCATTGACCATATAGAGCACCGGGTTGGCCAGGGAGAGCGTCTGCCAAAACTCCGGCAGCAGCTGGATGGAGTAAAAGATGCCGCCCAGATAGGTCAGTGGTGTCAGCACGAAGGTGGGCACGATGGAGATATCATCAAAGCTGTTGGCATAGACAGCATTAATAAAACCGGCCAGCGCAAACAGGATCGAAGTAAGCACGAACACGGCCAGCGTCAGCAGGTAGCTGTGAATACTGACATCGGCAAATATCAGCGAGACCAGGGTCACCACGATCCCAACCACCACCCCGCGCGCCACACCACCACAGATATAGCCTGCCAGGATGACCCAGTTCGGCACCGGCGAGACCAGCAGCTCTTCGATATGATGCCCGAACTTGCTGAAATAGAAGGAGGAGACCACATTGGAGTAGGAGCTGGTGATCACCGACATCAGGATCAACCCCGGCACAATGAATTCAATATAGCTGTAGCCCTCCATCTCGCCGATGCGCTCGCCGATCAGGTTACCAAAGATGATGAAATAGAGCGCGGTAGTGATGCCGGGCGGCACCACCGTCTGCACCCAGATACGCATGAAGCGCAGCACCTCTTTGGTAAAGATGGTCTGAAATGCAATGCGGTTGAGAGAGGGGCTACTCATTCAACTGGCCTCCACCCACAACATCCATAAACAGCTGCTCCAGTCGGTTCTGGGCACTGCGCATCCCCATCACCTCGATACCGCGCTCTGAAAGCGCCGCAAACAGGCTGTTGATGCTCTGCCCCTTGGTCACCTCCACCTCCAGTGTCCGATCATCCAGCAGGCGCAGGGCAAAGCCGCCAACAGACTGCTCTGAAAAACCGGTCAAGGGGTGCCGCAGATTCAACTCGAAGCTCTCTGAACTCAATTTATTAAGAAATTCAGGAAGGCTGGTCTGCTCAATAATCTCACCCTGATTGATGATGCCGATATGCCGACAGAGTCGCTCGGCCTCCTCCAGATAGTGGGTGGTGAGAATAATGGTGGTACCCTGCCGGTTAATCTCCCGCAGCAGATCCCACATGGCATGGCGAATCTCGACATCCACCCCGGCTGTAGGTTCATCCAGTATCAGCAACCTGGGCTGGTGCACCAGGGCGCGGGCAATCATCAGCCGCCGCTTCATACCACCCGACAGTGAACGCGCCATCTCCCGGCGCTTGCCCCACAGATCCAGCTGGCGCAGGCAGATCTCTGCACGACGGAAGGCCTCTTTGCGCTCCACACCGTAATAGCCCGCCTGATTGGCGGTAATCTCCTCCAACGGTTCAAACTGGTTAAAGTTGAACTCCTGTGGCACCAGGCCGATGCACTGCTTGACTGCACCAGGGTCACTGTCCAGATCGTGCCCGAAGACCCGCACTGTGCCGCGGCTTTTGTTCACCAGCGAGCAGATGATCCCGATAGCCGTGGACTTTCCAGCCCCATTGGGGCCTAGCAGGGCAAAGAAATCCCCCTGCTCTACATCCAGATTGATACCTTTGAGCGCCGTTACCCCATTGGCATAGGTCTTCTGTAAATTACGGATTGACAGCGCAGTCATTAAACCTAGAATCCGCAGTTGGACGGGGTGGAGTGTGCGCTTGTGGGGGTGCAGGGCAAGGCGCAACGACATAGAATAGTTGATCTATTCCAAGGAGTTGCAACGCGGCCATGCACCGCCACAAGCGTGCAATCCGCCTCGTAGCAGGGTTCACCCAGCAGGTGAAGAGCCTGCCCCATGAGCGTAGCGAGTGCTTTGGGTGCTGGATAAAAGTGAAAAATATTAAGTACATCAATATGTTGATACATCCTCAAAGCGGTCAACTGCGGAATCTAGGTTAATAGCCGGAGGCGTCCTGTTTAAAGCTGAATTGCAGTAACACGCATTCAAGCCCGTGAGATGAATTTTCCGGTAGCCGTATTCACCTTCACCTGCTCCCCGTTTTCCAGATACTCAGGCACCTGGATCTCCAGACCCGTGGAGAACATGGCAGACTTGGTGCGGCCTGTAGCCGTAGCACCCTTGATGCCCGGTGAGGTATCCGTAATCACCAATACAACCGACTGTGGCAACTCAATACCCAGAATCGCATCATCTACCAATAGCGCAGTGATGCCCTCCAGACCCTCTGTCAGATAGGGAAGCTGCTCCTTGATATCACCACTGTTCAGGCTGTACTGGCTATAATCCTCCTCATCCATAAAGGTACAGATATCGCCATCCCGGTAGGAGTACTGCACCTGGGTTCGAACGCAGTCGATATCCTTCAAAAAATCATCACCCTTAAGGGATTCATCCAGCTTCTGTCCGGTTTGAAGATTGGTAAAACGTATCTTGTAGAGGGTTGAGGCACCACGCGACGAGGGGCTTTTCGCCTCCACCTGCCGCACAATATGGGGCAGACCCTTAATGCCCACGACCTCACCACGTTTTAGATCACACGCCTTTGGCACCCTTTACCCTCATAAAAAATATTGGAATGTGCGTAAGTATAACAAGAGATGACAGATCAAATACCACAGTAACTGCACCCACTTCGGAGACTGCAAAGAAAACGACTGCACCAGCAAGGCCGAGCAGCTGCTATAATGCACAGTTTTTTCATGGTTGGTTCCCTTTGGCAAAGGGGTGGCTGGCGGCACATCGGCTCACTTTGCCCTCTGTAGCGCCGATGAGATAATCGCGTCTATTATGGCTTTTAAAAATAAAAAACAGTTTCATTTATCCGCTGGAATGAATATCGGATGATACATGTCATAGCCAGGGTTGGGCTTTATATTGGGCTGATAGCGCAAGGCTGCCTGGTTGGCAACGCCTTGGCAATCACTCTGGACAAGCCCCAGACACAAGAACAATCTATTGATTTTTCTGTAAAAAAACAGAACGCCATCTATGCAGAGAGGGTCATCCCTGGCTACATTGAAAGGCAGCTGCAACAAATACTCCACTCTGCTGACGCCTTCTCCCCTTACACCGAACCCGGGCAGTACAGCAGCAGACCCACCGCCCCGGTAGAGGAGTGGCGCGATTGGCGGCATGCAAATCCGCCAGATCAGAAGGAGCGCAGGGTGCGGTATTACGAGAACAGCCCCCCCAGCGATTATGGAGAGAGTTACAACGACGCGGCCTCCATAACCGTTGAGGAGACACTTCGGCTCTATATGAACGGTGTCGGCGGTGAACCGGCCCAAGGTCAGAGAGGCGCACCTCGCCAGGGCGGCTCATTGGAGCTAATGAAACATCTGCTCAATCTAACACTGAATGAGGAGCAGACTGAACAGCTGCTCGCCATCACAGAACCCTGGCAGGATGAATCAGGAACCCGACATTTTTCAATCTTTGGTATGGGCGACTTTGTTATGGAAAGCACCCCAGCAAGCACTCATGCCGCTGGCCATGCTGCACCAGGAGTCGCCTATCAAATGGCGCGCACCCATCAACAACCTGCGGCAACAGGCCAAGGCGGGCAAACCCACTCTGCCGCAGCTCCCTTAACGCTTAAAGAATATCTGTATAAATTTATAGAGGATACCATTGGCTGGCCGATGCTCTACCTGCTTGCCGCAGCGATATCCCTTCTGGTGCTGGCTATATCTATTTTCAGATTTATAACTACTTTTTCAATAGGGCGGTAATCTATTCCTGCCGGATGATCTCCATCCATACACTCGAGGTGTTTGCAAGCACCTCACTCTACACAGTGATTAAAGAGCAGCTTATGACAACAGCACATCTGCGGGAAAAAGAGGCCGTTATTGACCGTCTTATCGGACTGCTTCAAGAGCGCCTGCCCAGACATGGGATTGAACCCATTATCCATTTCGCCCGGCTCTACTATGCCCGTAGCGCAGCAGAGGATCTACTGAGCCTCTCACTGGAAAACCTCTACGGCAGCCTGCTGAGTCACTGGCATCTGGTGGAACATCGGAAACCCGGCACACCCCTCATCCACGTCTACAATCCGGTCTACGAAGAGCACAGCTGGCACTCTCCACATACGGTCATTGAGGTGGTTACTGATGACATGCCCTTTCTGGTTGACTCACTGAATATGTATCTGGTGCGGCAGGGGGTCACCATCCACGTCACTCTGCATCCCGTGATCAACGTACAGCGTAACGATGCTGGCCAGATCACCGCCATTGCCCCACCCAACACCGAGAAAAAAGGCTATACCACCGAGGCGGTCATGCGTTTTGAGGTTGACCGCCAGAGCGCACCCGAGGCGTTGGCAGCACTGCATGCCGGGTTTGAGGATACCCTGAACGATGTACGCCTGGTGGTAGAGGACTGGCAGCCACTGTGCCGCCAGATCAAAGAGATCATCACCACCCTGGACGCGCAGCAGTTGCCGATACCCACTGAGGAGAAGAGCGAGACGCTGGCCTTTCTGCGCTGGCTGGAGAACAACCACTTTACCTTTATCGGTTTTCGCGCCTATGACCTGGTGGATGAAGAGGGAGGGGATCTTCTGCGCCCGGTCGAAGGGTCAGCACTGGGCATCTTTCGCGGCACACAGGCCGACCATCTCACACAGAGTTTCACCCATATTCCACCACCACAGCGCGGCACAGCACACCCCGGCAACCTGCTGGTCATCACCAAAACCACTGCACATTCGACGGTACATCGCCCGGCGCATCTGGACTACCTCGGCATCAAGCGGTTTGATGAGAACGGCGAAGTGGTGGGCGAGTGGCGCTTTATCGGGCTCTACGGTTCCACCGTCTACAACACCCTGCTGAGTGAAATCCCCATCCTGCGGCGCAAAGTGATGCATGTGATGGAGCAAGCCAGACTGCGCCACAACAGCCATGGTGGCAAAGCGATGCAGCACATACTGGCCACCTTCCCACGCGATGAGATGTTTCAGATCAGCGAGGAGGAGCTGCTGGAGATTGCAGTAGGCATCCTGCAGGTGCAGGATCGCCACCGGCTCAGCCTGTTTCTGCGGCGCGATCCGTTTGACCGCTTTATCAGCGCCTTTGTCTATGTCCCGAGAGACCACTACAACACCGAGTTACGGCTCAAGATTCAGGATATTCTGCTCCAGGCACTGAACGGAGAGAGTGCCGAGTTCGAGGTACAGTTCTCCACCTCCATATTTGCCCGTGTGCATTTTATTGTGCATACCCAGCCAGATAAGATTCCAGAGTATGACCGCTCAGAACTGGAGGCACGCCTGGCCGAAGCGATGCTCTCATGGAACGATGAACTGCACATCGCCCTGCATGAGCAGTTTGGCGAAGGCGGGGGCCTGCAACTGGCCTATCGCTATACCCAGGCCTTCCCCGCCGCCTACAAGGACGACTTCACACCACGCGCCGCCGTGCTGGATATTCAATACCTGGAGGAAATCAGTGCCGATGGCCAGCTCTCCACCCACCTCTACCGCCCGATAGAGGGGAGTGACAACCTGCTGCGCTTCAAGGTCTATGGCCGCTGCCGCCCGATGGCGCTCTCCGACGTCCTGCCCATGCTGGAGCGGATGGGGCTGCGGGTACTGGGTGCCCGCCCCTACACCATCGAAGCCGCCAGCGACTGCTCCTACTGGATTCTCGACTTTGACATGATGGCCAGCCAGGGCATCGAGGTGGAGGTGCTGGCAGTCAAAGAGAACTTCCAAAACGCCTTTGCGCGCATCTGCTCCGGTGAGATTGAAAATGATGGCTTCAACCGCCTGCTGCTGGCGGCCAGCCTGGCGTGGCGGCCGGTAGTGGTGCTGCGTGCCATCTGCAAATACCTGCTCCAGACCCAGGCACCCTTCAGCCAGAGCTACATGTCAGAGACCCTGGCACAGAACCCACAGATCACCAGCCTGCTGGCCAGCCTGTTTCTTGCCCGCTTCGACCCTGATGCAGGGCGAAACAGAGACAAAACCGTTGATAAGCTGACCCACCGCATTGAGAACGCATTTGACGCAGTCGCCAACCTGGATCAGGATCGCATCCTGCGCCGCTACCTGGCCGTCATCCAGGCGATGCTGCGCACCAACTACTTCCAGCTCGATAACGATGGGCAGCCCAAGCCCTACCTCTCCTTCAAACTGGATCCCTCCCGAGTGCCGGATCTCCCCCTGCCCCGACCCATGTTTGAAATCTTCGTCTACTCACCCACCGTTGAGGGGGTACACCTGCGCGGCGGCCCGGTAGCGCGCGGCGGCCTGCGCTGGTCCGACCGACGGGAGGATTTCCGCACCGAAATCCTGGGGCTGATGAAGGCACAGATGGTCAAAAATGCGGTGATTGTACCGGTCGGTGCCAAGGGCGGCTTTGTCCCCAAACGCCTGCCCGACAGCCAGAACCGGGATGTTATTCAAGAGGAGGTGGTACGCTGTTACCGCACCTTCATCTGCGGCATGCTGGATCTCACCGACAACCTGCTGAACGGCGCTGTGGTCACCCCACCCCACACCGTGCGTTACGACGATGATGACACCTACCTGGTGGTCGCCGCCGACAAAGGCACCGCCACCTTTTCAGACATCGCCAACGGGATTGCCGAAGAGTACAACTTCTGGCTGGGGGATGGCTTCGCCTCTGGTGGTTCCTCCGGCTATGATCACAAAAAGATGGGCATCACCGCTCGCGGTGGCTGGGAGTCGGTCAAACGGCTGTTTGGCGAACGCGGCATAGATTGCCAGAACCAGGACTTCAGCGTGGTCGGGATTGGCGACATGGCAGGCGATGTCTTCGGCAACGGCATGCTGCTGTCACAACATACCAAGCTGGTGGCCGCCTTCAACCACCTGCACATCTTTATCGACCCAAACCCTGATCCCAAACGCTCATTCGAAGAGCGCGAACGGCTCTTCAAGCTGCCGCGCTCCAACTGGTCAGACTATGACCCAGCAGCGCTATCGACCGGCGGCGGCATCTACTCCCGCAGCGCCAAATCCATCCCGCTCAGCAGCGAGGCACAGCAGGCGCTGGGGATAGAGGCAGGCCGCCTCACCCCCAATGAGCTGATCCGGGCCATCCTCAAAGCACCAGTAGACCTGCTCTGGAATGGCGGTATTGGCACCTACGTCAAAGCCAGCGAAGAGCATGATTCCGATGTGGGTGACCGCATCAATGACCCGCTACGAATAGATGCCAGCGAGCTGCAGTGCAGCATTGTGGGTGAAGGCGGCAACCTGGGACTGACACAGCTGGCCCGGGTGGAGTATGCCCGCCAGGGCGGACTGATCAATGCCGACTTTATCGACAACGCCGGCGGTGTGGACTGCTCCGACCACGAGGTCAACATCAAAATCCTGCTCAACCAGGTGGTACGGGCGGGGGATATGACCCTCAAACAGCGCAACCTGCTGTTGACCCGGATGACCGACGAGGTATCGGCACTGGTGCTGCAACACAACTATCTACAAACCCAGACGCTGAGCATGGGCGCCATCCAGGCGGGCCTGATGCCGTTTGAGCATATCCGGCTGATGCGAACACTGGAGAAAGAGGGACGCCTGAAACGCAAGCTGGAGCATCTGCCAGACGACGCCAGCCTGGCCAAACGAGAGAAAGCGGGAGAGGGGCTGAGCCGCCCCGAACTGGCCGTACTGCTGGCCTACAGCAAGATAACGCTGTTCGAAGAGCTGTGCGCATCCGACATCTGTGAAGACAGCTACCTGGCAGCAGAGTTGATCAAATACTTCCCCAGCCCCATGCAGGAGCACTACGCCCAACACATGCAGCAGCACCCGCTAAAGCGGGAGATCATCGCCACCCAGATCACCAACAGCCTGATCAACCGCATGGGCAGCACCTTTATCCTGCGCATGCAGGATGAGACCGGCGAACATGCCGCTGTAATCACCCGCGCCTATGCCGCAGCACGGGAGATTTTTCAGGTACGCAGACTCTGGAAAGAGATCGCAGCACTGGACAACCAGGTGCCCGCCCAGACGCGGCTCGACATGCTGATAGAGATCCGCCGACTGCATGACCACACCACACTCTGGCTGCTGCGCAATCGACGACACCCACTGGATATTGCCGCCACAATCGACCAGTATCGTGACGGTGCCACTCAGATCATTGAGCGCATCCCCAAGGTGCTGGAGGGTGAGGCGCGTGGGCAGTTTCAGAAAATGGTGCGCCAATACGGCAAGGCTGGCGTACCCAGAGAGCTGGCTCGCCATATCGCATCCCTTGAGGCGGCCTACCCCACCCTCAACCTGCTTGAGGTTACATTCGCCACAGAGATAGCGCCAAAAGAGGTCACAGATATCTACTTCAAACTGGGCTTTGCACTGGAACTCTTCTGGTTACGCGACCGCATACAAGAGCTGCCACGCACCAATTACTGGCAGCGCAAGGCGCGCATGGCACTCCGCTACGACCTCTACATGGAGCTGCGGGCGCTGACCCAATCCGCACTGGAGCAGACCCGCCACATCCGCGGCACCAAAGGGCGAATAACCCACTGGCTCGAACAGAATGCAACCGCAGTCACCCATTGCCAGCGCCTGCTGGCAGACATTCGAGCCAGCAGCAGCCACGACCTGGCGATGCTATCCGTCGCCATGCGAGAGCTGCGCAGCCTGATGATGCGCAGGGATGGTAATGCGTGAATCAGGGTATTCTCTTTTCATGCTGGCTTCTGAATACTCAACCCCTAAAACCAAAAGAGATTAAAATCACCCCGCATGAACATCCATTTCATCTGCGTAGGCCAGCGCATGCCCCGCTGGGTTCAAGAGGGATACACTGAATATGCCAAACGCATGCCTTCCGAGTGCGCTCTCCGATTGACAGAGATCACCCCAGGCCGACGAGGCAAAGGGGCCGATATAGCCCGCGCCCTGCGCGATGAAGGCGAACGCATGTTGGCCGCCATTCCCAAAAGCTGCCAGGTACTGGCGCTGGATGTAGAAGGCAAAAGCTGGAACACCGAACAACTCTCAAAAAAGCTCTCCGGCTGGATGGCCGATGGACGCAATCTTGCGCTACTGGTCGGCGGCCCCGAAGGGCTGTCGGAGAGCTGCCTGCAACAAGCCGATGGACACTGGTCACTATCGGCACTCACCTTGCCTCATCCACTGGTGCGCGTAGTGGTTGCCGAGCAGCTCTACCGCGCCTGGAGCCTGCTGAAAAACCACCCCTACCACAGGGCCTGACGACAAGGCTCAAAAAGCTCCACCAATATTGCCGAAGATATCACCACCCATTACAACCAGCAGAGGCACCCTGGGCACACCTCAGCTGCGACAATTTGCCGCGCGACAATAAACCACACTCCCCCTCTCTCATGCATGGAATATGATCCCGCCTGCCTCTGGGCACATTTTTGGACAACCTGTTTTTCCACACCCTGACAACATAATAATTGACTCTCAAATAGGCGGCTACATGAAGCAACCTCCACACAATTTCCGACCATACCTTCTAGCCACGCTACTCGCCACTATGGCTCAGGGATCAGCATTTGCTGAAAGTGTACGGATTCCAGATATTACTGTGACAGGTTCACCATCACTTAATGCGCAAACCCCAAGCGCGGTAGCGATTGATGCAGAGGTGCTGCAATCCCTGCGCGCCACCACCTCTGACAGTGCCAGCCTGCTAAAAAATATTCCAGGCCTTAACCTCCAAAATGGCGGTGGTATCTCCAATCTTCCCGTTATTCGCGGCATGGCCAGTGACCGCCTGCGCATCAAAGTGGATGGCATGGATCTGATATCTGCTTGTGGTAACTACATGAACCCGCCGCTCTCTTATATTGACCCGACCAATGTTGGTAGTGCCACGGTTTTCACCGGCATCACACCCGTCAGTGTCGGCGGTGACAGTATCGGCGGCACCATTTTGGTTAACTCCGCCCGCCCTAAATTTGCCGCTGCTGGTGAAGAGATCCTGCACCAGGGTGAAATTGGCGCCTCATATCGCAGCAACGGTGATGCCTATACAGGCAACATTGCTGCAACCATCGCCAACGAAAAAATCAGCCTTAGTTATCGCGGATCAATAACTGAGGCAGACAACTATGATGCCGGCGGCAACTTCAAAGCATCCGGGGCAGCAGCCAGTGGCCGAGGATATCTGGATGGAGATGAGGTTGGCTCCACCATGTACAAATCAACCAACCACTCAATCGCCCTGGGATTGCGTCATGAAAACCACCTGGTTGAATTGAAAGTAGGGCTGCAAGATATCCCCTACCAGGGTTGGTCTAACCAGCGCATGGACATGACGGGCAACGACAGCACCCAGGTCAATCTAAGCTACGAAGGAGATTTCGACTGGGGCATATTAGAGGCACGCGCGTATCATGAAAAGACCCGGCATGAGATGCAGTTTTATGATGACAAGCTATTTTGGTACGGCCCCAACATGACGGCTCCAGCCACAGATGGAGTACCCTGCACACCCAGTCCAGGTATGAATGGCTGTGCTGCTGGCATGCCGATGGATACCGAAGGAGAGAACACTGGCGTAACCATCAAGGCCAACATTGCTCTCTCTGAGCGGGACACAGTCAGACTTGGGGGTGAAATACAGCACTACCAGCTAGATGACTGGTGGGATCCATCAGGCAAGGGGATGTGGCCCAATGTCTTCTGGAACATCAACGACGGAGAACGCGACCGGTATGCCATTTTTTCTGAATGGGAAGCCCAGTGGAATTCTAAATGGTTGACCCAACTTGGGATACGCTATGAAAGGGTCGAAATGGATGCAGGCACTGTACAGGGATATAACACCACATCTGCACAGTATGCAGCCGAATCTGCTGCCTTCAATGCCGCAGATCGTGAGAAGAGTGATGATAATTTTGATCTGACCGCAGTGGCTCGCTTCACGCCAGACCGCTCCCGCACCATTGAGCTTGGTTATGCCCGAAAGACCCGCTCACCCAGCCTGTATGAGCGCTACACCTGGTCAACTGGTGGAATGGTCATGCGCATGGTCAACATGGCGGGTGACGGTAACGGCTATGTCGGCAACCTTGATCTAAATGAAGAGATCGCCCACACCCTTAGTGCAACCTTTGACTGGCATGATGAAGCTCAGGAGAGATGGGGGCTTACAGTAACGCCTTACTTTACCTATATCAAAGATTACATTGACGTTCGCCGCTGCGTCTCTGCCAACAGCAACTGTGGTACTGCAAACCAGACCGCTACGGACGCCTTTGTCTACCTCCAGTTCGACAATCAGTCTGCACGCATATACGGCCTGGATCTGGCAGGCCACTATCCTCTGGCAGAAAACAGCCAATATGGTGACTTCACTGCAACGGCCATGCTGAACTATATCCGTGGAAAAAACAGAGATACCAACGACGACCTCTATAACATTATGCCGTTAAATGGAAAAATGGCCGTTGTGCATAAAAAAGGCCGTTGGAATAACACCATTGAGCTTGAGCTGGTAAACAAGAAAACCAGAACCTCAGATGTCAGGAATGAGCTGGAGACAGCCGGGTATGGTCTACTCCACCTACGCAGCAACTACCAGTGGAAGCGGGTCAGCATCGACTTCGGGGTTGAGAACGCCCTGGATAAACTCTACGACCACCCGCTAGGCGGTGCCTATACCGGCCAAGGCAAAACCATGACCGGAACAGATGTTGCCTGGGGCACCCAGGTTCCTGGCATGGGGCGTTCAATCTACGCTGGAATCAACTACAAATTCTAGCCAGAGCTGTCATTTTGACCTTCAAAACGCCGGCATCCTGTCGGCGTTTTGATTTTATTATTCAACGACTTGCATCCGTGCAACAGCATGGATTGCTGTTCAGTATTTTTCAGCACAGACATCTTGGCACCACCTGCAAGCAGGAGGGCGTCCCGTTTAGCAAAAACCCCTGCTATCGGCTATCCGCAGTCTCTGTCGGACAGCAACAGATCACCAAGATGACACCCTCTGTTCCCACCTGTTGCAAAATATCCAGATACTTTTTATAGACACCTCACTGGCAACCCTCTCTTTAGCTGGCGGTTCCCCCTCTTGCTCATAGCCACTTCTATTGCTTAATGGCATTTAACCCAGGAGGCTGCCTGAGAACTCGGTTTTTTGCACATTGAGGTTTTTAACTTGTTGAATTGCAAGAAGTTGGTATTTGACGAATCGCAATTTTACCCATTCTCGGATAAGCTCCTGGATCACGAATAAAGCTGGGCATCGTGTTGAGATAAGCAACAAAGATGGTTCCGGTGGTTCATAGGTGGTAGAGAAAGATATAATTGCAGCATAGATGTTAAATGTGGGTTATGCGTAATATTGAGCTTTTGGAAACAGGCTTGGGGTATAAGGAAAAATGGTCGACAATTCTAACAACGCCCCTCATGCCACTCCCTGGAAGCACACCCCGAGGGGTTGCTTTTTTCTGGGAGCCAGAACATGACCGCCAGAAAAAAAGCTCTGCCAAAAACTGCCTGTATCAAGCCTGCATTAAACCTTCAAGATCAACTCCAGAAATTCAAAGAGCGTGGTCTTCTGGTGGATAATAATGCCCAGGCCATCCACTATTTATAACCAACAGTTTCAAGAGGCAGAAGATGGCGGGTAAAAGCCAATCTGGCAAAACGAAAGCCGAAAAAACCAGTGGGCGTAGCTCTTCGTTAAAACTCTCCGACAACGAAAAGCGCGACATCATCAAGCTGCTCGAAACAGATAAGCCGCTGCCGGACAAGTACCGCTTTCTGCTATTTGAAAAGAAGCGCGAGGTGGAGCTGGTGTGGAACGGCAAGAGCAGCGAGGTGTGTAACATCGTGCTGCCGTTTCAGACCATCGAACAGGTGGATGAGCCGCGTGCCGAGAAGCCGGATGATACCGCCCTGCAAGGCGACCTGTTCGCCATGGACAGCCGGGGACGCCAGTTAAAGGGCTGGACCAACAAGCTGATCTGGGGTGACAACAAACTGATCCTCTCATCGCTGAAGAACGGGCCGCTGCGTGAGGAGATTGAAAAACAGGGCGGCTTGAAACTGATCTACATCGACCCGCCGTTTGATGTCGGGGCCGACTTCTCCATGGATATCGAGATTGGTGGTGATACTTTCACCAAAAAACCCAATATTCTGGAAGAGATCGCCTATCGGGATACCTGGGGCAAGGGGGCGGACTCCTTTATCAGCATGATCTATGAGCGGCTGGTATTGATGCGGGATCTGTTGGCGGAGGATGGGGTTCTTATGCTCCACATGGGCTGGAATATCTCTCACTCGGTACGTGATGTTGTGGATGAAATATTTGGGCGAAAGAACTGCGTAAACCAAGTGATCTGGAAGAGGCAGGCTGCCCACAACGATACTAGGCAAGGGAGCTGTCATCTTGGTCGGATACATGATGTTATCTTGGTTTATGCGAAATCAGATAATCATATCTGGAATATGCAGTATGAGCCGTATTCGAAGGAGTATATTGCAAGTGCGTACAAGCACATTGAGAAAGGGACTGGGCGATTGTACAGGATTGATAACACCAGTGGGCCTGGTGGTGCAAGCAAAGGTAATCCGTACTATGAGTTTCGAGGCATAAGGAAATATTGGCGATATTCTCAAGAACGCTTGAAAAAACTATTTGAAGAAGGGCGTCTCCTTCAAACCAAGAAAGGCGGAGATTGGGGTTATAAGCGGTATTTGGATGAAATGCCAGGGGTGCCGGTTCAAGACTTATGGATAGACATTCCTGCCATTCAAAGCCAAAGCAAAGAAGGGACGGGGTATGGGACACAAAAACCTGAAAGGCTCTTAGATAGAGTTATCAACCTTGCTTCCAACGAGGGCGACCTGATCGCCGACTTCTTCTGCGGCTCCGGTACCACCGCCACCGTCGCCGAAAAACTAGGCCGCAAATGGATCGCCACCGATCTGGGCAAGTTCGCTATCCACACCACCCGCAAGCGCTTGATCGGCGTACAGCGTCAACTCAAAGAAGAGGGCAAAGACTACCGCGCCTTCGAGATCCTCAACCTGGGCAAATACGAACGCCAGCACTTCATCGGCGTCAATCCCAATCTGCGCGAGGAGCAGCAGCGTCAACAGATAGAAGAGAAAGAAGCCGCTTTTCTCGACCTGATCCTGCGCGCCTACCGTGCCGAAAAGACCACCGGTTTTGCCGGCTTCCACGGTAAACGCGCCGGGCGGCTGATAGCGGTGGGGCCGGTGAACATGCCGGTGACACGCTTGTTTGTCGAAGAGATCATCCTGGAGTGCCGCAAGAAGCAGATAACCAAGGTGGATATTCTCGGCTTTGAGTTTGAGATGGGGCTATTCCCCAATGTGCTGGATGAGGCACGGGGTAAGGGCATCGACATTGCACCCAAATACATCCCCGCTGAGGTGTTCGACAAGCGGGCGGTAGAGAAGAATCAGGTGGTATTCCATGATGTCTCCTTCATCGAGGTCAAACCCCATATCAAAGGTAATACCGTGGCGGTAGAACTGACCGACTTCTCGGTCTTCTATTCCCAGGACTCCATCGCCAATGCCGAGGCATCGCTGAAGAAAAAGGGCAGTCGCATTGTGGTGGAACGCGGCCAGATTGTGAAGGTGAGTCGTGACAAGGATGGCATTATCACCCGTGAGCAACTGACCCAGCAGTGGACGGACTGGATCGACTATTGGTCGGTGGATTTTGACTTTGAGAGCCTGCGCGAGATCATCCGCGTTCAGAACCTGGATACGGGTGAAACCGAAGAGCAATGGACTGGCGATTACATCTTCGAAAATGAGTGGCAGAGCTTCCGTACAAAGAGAGACCGCTCGCTGGAGCTAATCAGTGTGGCCCATGAGTGCCCACCAGGTCGGCGCAAGATTGCAGTGAAGGTGGTGGATATCTTCGGTAATGACACGATGACGATTATTGAGGTGAGCGTATGACAATCAAAACCATTCATACTTTGAAAATAACCAACTTCAAAAGTATCGATTCACTGGAAATAAAAGGACTTTCCCCCTTCTCCATATTTGCGGGACCGAATGGCTCGGGCAAGAGTAATTTTTTTGATGCACTGGATTTTATCGGTCTCTTTCTGCGTAGCGGGATTGAAACAGCACTTCGCTCACATGGTGGATTTGCAAATATTCATTCAGAGAAACGCAGAGCAACCTATTCCAGGAAATTTAGTTTTGAAATTGAATGCGATTTGCCAGAGGCAACAGAAGATCAGCAAGAGAAGCTATCAACATTTCATTACTCACTCAATATCCATGATCTTAATGGTGCGCCCAAAATAGAAGAGCACTTGAGCGTTAACGGAACACAACTGCTTACGCGGGAAAAAGGTAAACAACCCGTCATCAAGGGAGAGGAAGAAAAAAGCGTTGAACGATTCCCGGAGACTTACTCAGCGTTATTGCTTTTTTTTCAGATGCCGCTCGCCGAATTTCTGAGGAATTTGAACCTGTATCGAATTGATCCCATTGGTGCAAAGGAGCCGGATCAATCTGACAGTGATCCAACAAGGCTGGAACGAAAGGGTCATAATTTGGCTAGTGTCTTGAGTCGCATGGAAGACGATTCATCGGTTCGTGAAACCATTCTCGAATGGATGGAGATGATTGTTCCTGGAATCGAGAAAATTCAAACAGAACAACAGCAACTGGAAAGTAAAACTGCGATTTTATTTAAAGAGCAGGGGACCAGGAGACGATTCCCCGCACATATGGTTTCAGATGGTACGGTGTACTCACTCTGCTTATTAGTGGCGGTGCTTGATTCACCCACAAAGTTTGGGGTGACGTTAATTGAGGAGCCGGAAAGAGGGCTTCACCCCAAAGCAATCCGTGAGCTTATTGACTTGATGCGGCAACAGGCATCACCCGGAAATCCCATCTGGTTGACCACCCATAGCGAGTCAGTTGTTCGGGAACTGGAGCTTGCGGAGCTTATTCTGGTAGACAAGATAGGGGGACGAACGAAAATGAAGTGCGCTGATTCTGGAAATCTCACCCAGGATAACCTCGCTCCTCTCAATCTTGATGAGGCATGGCTTTCAAACCTGCTGGATGGGGGGCTGCCATGGTAACTGTGGGGTTTGTAGTTGAGGGGCCATCCGACAAGAGGCTGGTTGAAAATGATCTGTTTCGGGGCTGGTTGAGAGAAGGGTGCAATCTGGAGTTGGTTGGCCCAATTGTCGATGCCGGAGGCAACGGCCAGATGTGCAGCCACAATATCGTGATTCTGGTTGAAAAATTGAGAATCCAGGCAACCCCTGACAAAGTGGTTGTGCTTGCCGATCTTGATCCCGATAGCTGCGCCCCATGTGTGGAAAAGCGGAAGGAGATTATTGGTTCCGCAGGCATTGATTTGGTTGTGATTGCGAGAAAGGCCATGGAATCCTGGTTTCTTGCCGATACTGAAGCCATGCGGTGCTGGACGGAGGATAATACCTTCCATGAGGAGTATCCGGAATCTTTGGCTGGGATGCCATGGGATAGATTGAAAGAAATTGGTCGCCTGACAGGAAGAGGCCCGGGTGCAAGCAAGAAGATTTTTGCCCGAAAATTTATTCGTGACTGTGGATTTGATGTGAGGCGTGCAGCCGTCCATCCAAATTGTCCGAGTGCGCGTTATTTCGTTAATAGGCTTTCTGCCCTGGGAGCAAGTTGATGGCTCTGCACAAGGACTTCCCTGCTTCCCCCCACGCAATTCTCGCACCAGAAATCCGCTGGTTCCCCGCCGATGAGGCACTGCGTGAAACCAGTGCCGACAAACTGATGCCACCGCTGGTCTATCAGCTACGACGCAAAGTTCAGGCATTCCGTGACAGCGACTATGTGGGGGCAACGGAGACCAGCAAGAGCCTGCTCAACTGGTGGTTTAGAGAGCCGCACTTGTTGGCTCAGGCTGACGGAACCATGACCCCGTTCCAATACTTTTTTGCCCAGCGTGAGGCGCTGGAGACCATCATCTATCTCTATGACGTGGTTGGTGCAAAGGACAAGTTCGACCTGATGCGCTTCGATAGCAGTGGCGCTGTTTCCGCTCAGATGTTCGATGAGACTTGGCGGCGTTATGTGGTGAAGATGGCTACCGGCAGCGGCAAAACAAAGGTAATGAGCCTGGCGCTGGCCTGGAGCTTCTTTCACAAGCTTTATGAGCCGGAGTCGGAACTGGCACGCAATTTTCTGGTGATTACGCCCAACATCATTGTGCTGGATCGCATCTACAAGGACTTCCAGGGCTTGCGCATCTTCTTCGAAGATCCGGTGATCCCCGATAACGGATTCGATGGGCAGAATTGGCGCGACGATTTTCAACTGACCTTGCACTTGCAAGACGAGGTGCGGGTGACGCACCCTACGGGCAATATCTTTCTGACCAATATTCATCGGGTCTATTCCGGCGATGATATTCCACCATCGCCGGATGATGACAATACCATGGACTATTTTTTCGGCAGGCGTCCCACGGGTGCGACCACCGATTCCAATGTGGACTTGGGTGATATCGTGCGCGACATCGATGAGCTGATGGTGCTGAACGATGAGGCGCACCATATCCACGATGCCCGACTCGCCTGGTTCAAATCCATTGAGGAGATTCATAACCGGCTGTTGCAGAAGGGTGATGCACTCAGCCTGCAACTGGATGTAACGGCGACACCGAAACATAACAACGGTGCGATCTTTGTGCAGACGATCTCCGACTACCCCCTGGTGGAGGCGATCTCACAGAATGTGGTGAAGCATCCCGTGCTGCCTGATGCTGCCAGTCGTGCAAAGCTCGAAGAACGGCAGAGTTCCCGCTACACGGAAAAATATTCAGACTACATCGACCTGGGGGTAATCGAGTGGCGCAAAGCGTATGAGGAGCACCAGAAACTCGCTAAAAAGGCCATCTTGTTCGTGATGACCGATGACACCAAAAATTGTGATGATGTGGCAGAGTATCTGGAAGGGCGTTACCCGGATTTGAAAGATGCCGTGCTGGTAATCCACACCAAGAATAATGGTGAGATTTCGGAGGCTCAGTCCGGGAAGAAGAGGGAGGAACTGGAGCAACTGCGCAAACAATCCAATGAGATTGATTCAGCGGATAGCCCCTACAAGGTGATTGTGTCGGTGTTGATGCTCAAAGAGGGCTGGGACGTGCGTAACGTGACCACTATCGTGGGACTGCGTGCCTATTCAGCCAAGAGCAACATACTTCCAGAGCAGACACTGGGGCGTGGACTGCGCAAGATGTATCCGGGTGGTGTAGAAGAGTATGTCAGTGTTGTGGGCACTGATGCTTTCATGGAGTTTGTCGAATCTATCCAGGCCGAGGGCGTGGAGCTGGAACGCAAGGCGATGGGCGAAGGCACCCAACCCAAGACGCCATTAGTGGTGGAGGTTGATAAGGAGAACGAAAATAAGGATATAGAAGCGCTGGATATAGAGATCCCTGTGCTGTCGCCCCGGGTCTACCGGGAATATAAAAACCTGACGGATATGGACTCTGGCGTCATGACTTTTCAAACGGTTGCTTATCAGCAATTCAGCGAAGAAGAGCAGCGAGAGATTGTGTTTAAAGAGATCACTACAGGCGAGATGACGCATACCACAACTCTGGATAGCACCGGGGTTGCAGACTACCGTAGCGTGGTGGGGTACTTTGCGCAGACCATCATGAAGGAGTTGCGATTGGTCAGTGGTTATGACGTGCTGTACGGGAAGATCAAAAACTTTATACAGACTGATCTGTTCGGTAAGCCGGTAGAGCTGGAATCCGCCAATACCCTGCGCAACCTCTCTGAACTGGTTGCCACTAAGACCGTGATCGAGACCTTTAAAAAAGCGATTAATGATCTGACGGTGAGGGACAAAGGCGATGCCGAAATTCGCGACACGATCAAATTGCGCCACACCCGGCCCTTTGTGGTAAAGGATCAAGCTTATCTGATGGCAAAGAAAAGCATCTTTAATCGTATCATTGGTGATAGCCACTTCGAGCTTCAGTTCGCCAGTTTTCTTGAGAATTGCAACGATGTGACCTCTTATGCCAAGAACTATCTGGCAGTTCACTTTAAACTTGATTATGTAAACGCTGATGGTGACATCTCCAACTATTACCCGGATTTTCTGGTAAAGCTAACCGATGGACGGGTGGTTATTGTTGAGACCAAAGGGCAAGAAGACCTGGATGTGCCCCAAAAAACCCAGCGGCTGCGACAGTGGTGTGAAGACATTAACGGAATTCAATCGAATGTAGCGTATGACTTTGTATATGTGGATCAAGAGGGTTTTGAGAAGTATGCGCCGAAGTCGTTTAAGAGCCTGCTGGCGGGCTTTCGCAAGTTTAAGGAGTGATTTCACTCACAAAAAAGCCCGCTGTTATGCGGGCTTTGGGGCGATCATGGATTTTGCTGGATGATGATACCCCGTCAGGCCGTCGAACCGGGGCACGTCAAGCACAGCGTTATAGAGACCAGCTTGGTATGAAAGGCCACATTGTTTATTATGATCCATAGTCATGAAAAGAATAGATAAGCTGGTAAAGGAGCATATTAAGGGTGTTGGCTTACTTTTTTAACGTGCACTTACAATATGTTTATTCATTATCTCGCAAGCAATTGCCCAGATAAATCCAACCAGCTCCCGTGCATGTGTATATCCAATCCAACGTACTTGCTAAACTCTTTCATGACCTGTCCTTTATTAATGGCCAATCAAACTGAGCCACAGATCGGTTTTCCAACCTCTTCAACTTAACCCGCGTCGCTTGAGGTTGGGCAGGTCAATACATAATGTCTAGAAGGCTGCCCGAGAAACAGTGACCGAAATACAACAACCACTCGCAGGAAAAGTCGCGCTGATCACGGGGGCGGCGCACCGTATTGGCGCGCAGATTGCCCGTACCCTGCATGACAACGGCATGGATCTGACGCTGCACTATCGCCACTCAGCCGCCGCCGCCCAGGCGCTCAAAGCGGAGCTGGAGGCCACTCGCCCTGGCTCCGTCGCCCTGTTGCAGGCCGATCTGAATCAGACCGATCTGCTGCCCGGTCTGATCCATGACATCCAGCTGCATTTTGGCCGGCTGGATCTGCTGGTGAACAACGCCTCCAGCTTCTACCCCACACCTGTTGCATCCACCCGGATTGAGCAGTGGGATGAGCTGATCAACAGCAATCTGAAGGCTCCCTTCTTTCTCTCGCAGGCTGCAGCACCCCTGCTGCGGGAGAGCAAGGGCTGCATCATCAATCTGATAGATATCCACGCCGAACGCCCGCTGAAAGATCACCCCGTCTACTCCATTGCCAAGGCGGGTAACGCCATGCTGGTCAAGGCCCTGGCTCAGGAGCTGGCACCGGATGTGCGCGTAAACGGCATCGCTCCCGGTGCCATATTGTGGCCTGAGCAGGCTCTCCCACCAAATCAGCAGGAGGCGATCCTGCGCCGCACGGCCCTGAAGCGGAGAGGTGCTGCCAGCGACATTGCAAAAAGCCTGCTGTTTCTGTTCAAGGATGCGGACTATATCACCGGGCAGATCATCACCGTAGATGGCGGGCGCACACTACAGCAATAGCGTTCAAAGCGTGTTATTCTTGGCCGGTAGCCATCGCTCCAATGGCTTGCTTAGCACTCAAACCATGTCCACCGCCTTCACCGCATCAACCAAATCGAAACCTGGGTCAGCAACCTCTGGTGGCGCCAGCCTGCGCACCCTTTACCGTAATTCACGTCTGCCTATCGTGGCCAAGTGGTCACTGGCTGTTGGTCTGCTGGTCACCAGCGTGATGGCGCTGCTCAGTTGGGTATTGATCACACAGCAGAGACACGCCTTCATGCAGCAGACCGAGAGCTTCGGTCAAATCCTGGTGGAACAGCTGGCACACTCTGCCAGCGAGCCCGTGATGGCCGAAGATCACTTTACCCTGACCGGGCTGGTCAATCGCCAGATCGAGAACCAGCAGATACTAGGCGCGCTGATCCGGCAGGGCAGCAAAACACTGGCCAGGGCTGGCATCACCCCACCCATGACCCAACAGCGCCAGATCATGCAATCGGAGATAAAGCAGCTGATCTGGTCATGGCGCGACCCGATGGGGGAAGAGCGGAAGGCAATCACCTTTGCCACCCCCATCCAGTACAAGGATGTAACTCCCGGACATGCGCTAATCACCATTGATCACGATCAGCTGGAGCAGGATCTGCACGAGGCGATCCTTGTCCTGGCCTACACCACACTGGGGCTGATTCTGCTCGGCATCATGATGGCCTATCTACTGAGTCGCCACCTGTCGCGGCCGATTCAGGCCTTGGCACGGGTCAGCGAGACCATCAGCCGCGGCGAGCCGATTGAGAATCTCGACCACCTTCGCCGCGACGAGATCGGCAGCATCATCACCAGCTTCAACCTGATGGTCGAAGGGATGCGCGAAAAGGGGCGCATTGAACGGGCGCTCTCCAGCTACGTCTCTCCACATGCCGCCGCACGCGTGCTGGCCAATCTGGAGCAGCCGGCCGAAGCGGGTGAGCTGCTCTTTGGCAGCGTGCTCTTCTGTGACATCGTGGGCTACACCAAGCTGACAGAGGAGATGTCCCCCAGAGCCGTCTCCAAGATGCTGAATGAGTACCTTGGCTACATTGCCCTGGCAGGCCACAGCTGTCACGGCATGGTCGACAAGTTCATCGGTGACAGCGTGATGATCGTCTTTGGCGCACCCGAGCACGACTCCCAACATGCCCTGCATGCCGTTGCCTGCGGCGTGATGATTCAAGAGATCGTACAGCAGATCAACCAGCATCGGCAGCACAAGGCGCTGCAGCCACTGCACTTTCGCATCGGTATCAACAGCGGTGAGATGATGGCTGGCAACATCGGCATTCCGGTACGGATGCAATATACCGTAGTGGGCGACACGGTAAACCTTGGCGCTCGCCTGTGTGGCATTGCTCCACCGGGCGGTATCCTGATTGGCTCCAATACAGCGCAACAGCCTGGTATTGCACAAAAGGTCGTCCTGCTGCAGCAGCCCTCCATACAGGTGAAAGGGCGCAGCCAACCCGTCACCGCCTACCTGGTCAGCACAATGAACCCGGTCTACCAGCAGCAGGTGCAACAGGCCGTGGAGCAACTGCTGCCCATTGGGCGCGGGTGATGAGGTTATTGCCTCTATCGCTGGCCGTGGTGCTGCTTACAGGCTGCAGCATACTGCCGATTCAAGAGCAGAAAAAAGAGCCACAAAGCCTCACAGAATCCCTGCAACAGGCCAAACATCTGCGCCGGGAGAAGCGCTATAGCGAAGCAGGGCAACTGCTCACACAGGTCAAAAAAAACCACCCAGACAACCCTGAACCAGCAGTGCTGCTGGAGCAGATTCTGGCCGAGCAGCAGCGACACCGGCAGCTGATCGAAGATAAGCTTCTGGCCACCCGGCTCACCCTGATTCAGCAGCAACGTCCACTATTGGCACAGCTCGCCAACAACCAGCCCGATGATGTAATGCTTCGCTCTCGCCTGCAACAGCTGGATAAAACCTGGCAGGAGAGTCGACCACTGCTCTCCCGCTGTGGCAAGCGCCAACTGAAACATGCCCCGGCCACTGCTGAAAAATGTCTACGACTGGCACTCGCTATTGAAGAGCAAAAGGTCGATCGCAAACGGCTCACACAAATTGAACGCAACAGAGCCAGATCGGCAAAAAAGGCACAGCAGAAAAAGAGCGCCGCCAGAATCCAGCAACTGCTGAAACAGGCCCGGCACAAACAAGCCAGCGGCGAGCACTACAGCGCACTGATGTTGCTGAAACAACTCCTTGAGCTGGCACCCGAATCGACCCGTGCAATCCATCTGAAAAGAGAGATTCAAGAGAAGCTGGAGAACCACACACAGCACCTGCTCACAGCGGGCGAAACCCTTTATCAGAGAGGCGAACTTGAAGGGGCCATTGCCATCTGGAAGACCTTGCTGCTGCTCAACCCGCAACACAAACAGGCACTACAGAAAGCCGAGCGCGCCCAGCGGGTACTGAACAATCTACAGCAGCTTCGCCATCAGCAAAAGCCAGGTACCAAAAACTAGCCACCTGATCAGATAAATCATCAAACCCTGGGAGGAACATCTCTCTGTCATCCTCATAAGATAGGTTCGCGACGATCTCCACGCGAAGTAACGTGGTAAACAGCTCCATCGAATTCTAGGCGCAATGGCCTGACCATGGGCTGGAATTTAGTTGACTTCGGCGGATGTTACAATGCGAGAACTAATGGAATGGTTCGCCCCGCTCCCTAAACGGCTTCAAATGAGCCATGATGTTAATGTTAATCTGACATCAAAACAGTAGCGAGGCAAACCATGAAGAAAGATAGCATAAAAGG
>JAKISI010000043.1 GCA_021648685.1 Candidatus Polarisedimenticolaceae bacterium | reverse complement strand
TCCTTCATGCTTAGTTCATAAGCCAAACATTTCTCATAGGTGTTTTCTAACAATCCAGCACCCAATGTACGATGCACCTCAATAGCACAACCTATCACTGTTTCTGACAGCTCCTTACTACACTCCTTCATGCTCTGTGGCCTCCGTGGTCTCTGTGTCTATTCATTGAACCACTCGATATGGCATAGACCCGTAAATCTTAGGGAGGGACAATTTCTAAGCTGTCTAAAACCTTAGCACATTATGCCGGATTTTCTGGGCGCAGCACTCTCCTCGTCCAGCGTCGCGCATCATCGGCCACCAGATAGAAGCAGGGCAGGGCGAGCAGGATCAAGCCGGTTGCAAACAGCAGCCCAAACCCCAGGCTGACCGCCATGGGTGACAGAAAGGCGGTCTGACCGGTGGCGAAGAAGATCAGTGGCGAGATACCCAGGAAGGTGGTGATGCTGGTCAGCAGGATCGGGCGGATGCGGATGCGGCCCGCCTCGACCAGGGCATCGACCCGGTTCCACCCCTGGTTTTGCAGGCGTTTGGCAAAGTCGATCAGGATGAGTGAGTCGTTGACAACGATGCCGGTGAGGGCGAGAAAACCGATCCCGGAGAGGAACTGGAGATGATAGCCAAAGAGGATGTGGCCGATCAGCACACCAATGATGCCGAAGGGGATGGCGAACATCACGACGAGTGGATCCAGCAGCGACTTGAACAGCGCCGCCAGGATGAAAAAGATGATGGCCAACGAGATGATCAGCGCCTGCTTCATCCCGGCAAAGGATTCATTGGCCTCCTTTTTGCTGCCCAGAAAGAGCAGCTGATAGCCCGGCAGCTCTGTCGGCAGGTTTTTGAACGCCTCTTTTACCTGCTCGATCACCTCATTGGGCGTGGTGATTGTTGCGTTGACCTCGGCCGTGATGGTGGCGAGCCGCTGCATATCCCGGCGGTTTACGCTGTTGAATCCCCGCTCCCGCTTGATGGTTGCCACATCGCCCAGGTAGACGGTCTTGCCCCGTTCCAGCGTGATGGGCAGGCGCTCCAGCGCCACTGCATGATTGCGCAGCTCATCCGGGTAGATGAGCCGCACCGGGATACGTTTGTCGCGCCAGTTGACATAGACCACCTTCTGCCCGAGAAAGCCGGTGCGCACGGCGTTTGCCAGCTGTGCCTGGGTAAGTCCCAGCTGGCGGCCGCGTTCATTCAGCTGGTAGCGGTACTCCAGTTTGCCGGGATCCATATCCTGGCGGGCGTCAGAGATACCGGGCAGCCGTTGCAGATAGCTGCGGATCCGCTCGGCCTGGGCGCGCAGTATCTCGACATCGGCCCCGGTGACGCCAATTTCGATGTCGGCCCCGCTGGGCCCGCCCTGGGGGCGCAGCAGTGACATGCGCTGGATGCCGGGCACCTGCTGCAGGCGTTCACGCAGCTCATGGGTGATGACGTTTGTGGGTCGCTCGCGGCTCCCCTCCCTTCTGAATTTCAGGCTGACAACCGGGGAGACGTAGCGCTCGATAAAGCCTTCGGGTTTGGGCTTTTTCAGGTCGATGATCAGCTGTATGTAGCGGCTGCCCAGGCGCACCCGCTGCATGTCGATGAAGCTGACGCCGACGTTGGTGAGCAGCGTCTCCAGTTCGCCCTCTTGCAGGGTTTCGAAGATCACCTGTTCCAGCTGCTTGGCCACCTTGGTGGAGTCCTCGATGCTATAGGTGTTGGGGGTCTCGATATTGATGAAGAATTGGCCGGTATCGACATGGCCAAAGAGCAGGAACGGGATGCGGGTATGGGCATAGGCGATGGCGATCAGCAGGATGCCGATGGTGAACAGCGAGACGTGGTAGCGGTTATGCAGTGCCCAGCGCAGGGTGCTGAGATAGCGGTTCAGCAGCTTGCCCCAGTTGATCCATCCCGCACGGGTCTGCTGCTTTTTGGCTCGCAGCCACTCTTTGGCGTGGGAGGGGAGCACCCCGAAGGCCTCCAGCAGTGAGCCAATCAGGGCGGCGCTGACCACGATGGGGATCACCGCAATAAAGGCGCCCATGGTGCCACCAACTGCCAGCATGGGCATAAAGGCAGCGATGGTGGTCATGGTGGAGGCCATCACCGGCCAGAAGACCTCTTTGGTGCCAAGGCTGGCGGCCTCGCTGGGCGGCATGCCCGTCTCGACATGGCGGTAGATATTTTCAGTGACGATAATGGCATCGTCCACAATCAGGCCGAGGGCGATCAGAAAGGCAAACAGGGAGACCATATTAATGGTGTACCCCAGATAGCTGATGATGATCACAGCGACCAGAAAGGAGATCGGAATCCCCATGGCGGTGATGGCGGCCACCCGCAGGTTGAGCATCAGACAGAGGGCCAGCAGCACCAGCGAGAGGCCGATGAGGCCGGATGATTTGACCGTCTCCAGGCGGTTTTTTACAAAGATGGAGAGATCACTGAAGATGCCGATGCGGATGCCGGCGGGCAGCTTGCGCTGTAGCTCATCCACATAGTCCCGCACCTGTTGCGCCACCTCGACGGTGGAGGCCGGTGCAGTCTTGGTGATGGTCATGTTGACCGAGGGTTTGCCATTGAAACGGCCGATGGTCTTCACCTCCTCCAGTCGGCGTTCGACCTTGGCGACATCACCCAGCCGCAGGATGCCGCCGTTGCGATTATGCCGCAGCATGATCTGCGATACAGCCTCTGGATTGGGTGCAACCCCCAGGCCGCGCAGGCGGATGTCGCCCTCCTGGGATTTGACCGAGCCGCCGGGCAGATCCCGCAGGTTGCTGCGCAGGGCGTTGCCCACCATCTCCAGCGAGAGATTACGGGCCGCCAGTACCTGTGGATTGACCTCGACCCACAGCTCCCACTCCTGATCCCCGGAGATACCTACGGAGGCGACGCCTGGCAGCTGCATCATCTCGCGCTTGATCTCCTCCACCCGGTCGAAGAGATAACCTCGCGCCACATCCCCGTAGAGGCTGACCGAGATGACGGGGAAGCGGGTCTCAAGCCGACTCAGCTCCGGCTCTTTGGCCTCGCTGGGCAGGTCGACCACCCGATCCACTGCGGTGCGTGCCTTGCGCATGAAGTCATCCACATCACTGCCGGGCTTGAGGCTGATCATGATGCTGGAGAGCCCCTCGTTGCTGGTGGAGGTGATGGTGTCGATATCCCGCATGCCATCGAACTCCTCCTCGATCGGCAGGGTGATCTGGCGCTCCACCTCCTCCGGGGCGGCACCTTCGTAGGTGGTGTTGATCTGGATCTTGTCCTGCTCGATGGTGGGGAACATCTCCTGTGGCATGGCAAACCAGGAGAGCACCCCGCTCAATACCACCAGCGCCAGTGCCAGATTGACAATCAGCGGGTTGCGGATGGAGAAGTCGATCATTGAGTATCAGAGAGCATGATCACCTGCCCATCGGTGAGGGCGGCCACATCGCGTGCGACAATGGTTTCATCCCCGTTCAGCCCTGTGTGAACCACCTGCAGGTTGCCACTGTGGACGCCGATTTCAACCTGCCGCCGCTCCAGCCGGTTGTCCTCCTTGACCACAAACAGGTAGCTGTGACCGCTATCGTGCAGCAGGGCTTGGCGTGGCACCACAATGGCATTGGGCAATGTGGTCAGGGGCAGCCTGGCAGAGGCCAGCATGCCCGGGATCAGCCCCTCTCCGGGGATGCGGATCCGTATGGGGTGGGTGAAGGTCTCTGGATCTGGATTGTGCTGTATGGCGATCAGCTGGCCGGAGAGTCGGGTGCCGTTGATTGAGACCTCAAGCGGCTGCCCCTGTCTCAGTGCGGCTGCGGTGCTGCCGCTTACCTCAGCGTAGAGATCCAGTGAGCGGTCATCAATCAGCTCCAGTACAGGGTCACTGGGAGTGACATGGTCGCCCTCCTCTATCCACACCTGGTTTACCCGGCCGGTGTAGGGTGCGGTCAGATGGGTGCGTCGAACATTCCGTTGGGCGCGCTGTAGTGCCGATTGCAATGCAGCGAGCCGCTGTCCGCTGGTGTTGACGGTATAGGCCAGCCGGGCCGCTTCGCTTTGCAGTTGCAGCAGCTGTTGGCGCGTCTCATCCAGCCTGGATTGTGAGGAGAGGGATCTTTTGCCCAGGCTGATGAGCCGATCGACCCTGGCCTGTGCCAGCTGCACATTGTTGCGGGCAAGCGCCAGCAGTCGCTGGTCGCGCAGCTGGCTGGCCTGCTCCTGCTGTAGTCGTGCCTTGGCTTCTGTGGCTACATCCCGGTAATCAGCGTCATCCAGCTGTAGCAGCACCTCTCCCTGCTGTACCACGGCTCCCGCCTCCACCAGCCGTTTGAGAAGATTTCCACTTACCTCAAAATGGAGGGCGGATTTGTGGGCGGGTTGCAGGCGGCCGATAACCGGGTCAAAGGGGTGAATATCTTTGCGGGTTACCTGAATCAGCGCCGTCCGGGCGAGTGGCAGGGTTTTTAATTCAGGTGCTTTGACGGGACGTGTGTTGTAGAGTTGCCATAGGGTCAGGCCGATCAGTGCCACCAGAAGCAGAAAAACAGAAAACCGGATAAATTTAGCCGCCACGACCACTCTCAAATCTTGAAGGAGAGGTGATTCTATGCGATTTTATGCGGATCAGGCCAATGCAGCTTTCTGAGCCGGGGGATCATCTGTAGAATGCCAACATATCCAGAGTAATAATAACTTTTTGAGATGATGCCGTGCCCGGACAACCCAGGATTTTAACTGCTGCGATCAGCATGCTGCTGCTGGCATCGGTCGTACCGCCCCTTCAGGCCGCTCCTCCCGCCTGGGCCTGCCGCACTGCTGCCGATGGCGCAAGCTGGGAGTGTTTTAAAGATGGCATCCCGGCGGTCAAACCCATATCGTCCGAGCCCGCTGCCCCGGTTCGGGAGCCGGTATCGCCCGCTGTCACCAGCAAGCCTGTAGCGCCAGCGGTTAAACCCCAAGAGCCAGCAGACACCCCGGCGGCAAAACCGGCGGCTGTTGCACGCATTGACCGTGGGCTGAACTGGGATCGGTGTGGTCTTCCTCCGCAGCCTGCCGCGGCTCGATCCGAAGGTCTCTCTCCTGAGGATGAGCTTACCTATATCAATGCGGACGCGGCGGAGCTCTCCCGCAATGATGAGGTTGGCATCTTTACCGGCAATGCGGAAGTGATACGCGGGGAGCGGCTGCTGGGTGCTGACAAGATCCACTACAACCACAAGAGTGATGTGGTGGATGCCGTGGGCAATGTCTATTATCAGGACCCAACGCTTCGCCTGCAAGGGGCAAAAGCCAGGTTTGATCTGACAGAGGATCAGGGGCATCTGGAGTTGGCCGAGTACCGGCTGCCGATGACTATGGCACGCGGTACGGCTCGCCAGGCAGAGCTGCTCAACAAAAATCAGGCCCGTTTTGAGGATATTGAATACACGACCTGCCGCCCTGGTGATAACAGCTGGGTGCTGCGAGCCAGGACGCTGAATACCGATCAGGAGAGCGGGCGTGGTGAAGCGACCCATGTCAGGGTTGCACTGGGCGGCATGCCGGTCTTTTATACCCCCTATCTTAGCTTTCCTATCGATGACCGGCGTCAATCAGGTATGTTGGCCCCCTCTTTTGGCGCCTCTGAAGAGTTGGGCACAGACATATCCATCCCCTACTATCTGAACCTTGCACCCAACTATGATGCCACCATTACCCCACGGGTCATGAGTCGGCGGGGGCTGATGCTGGCGGGTGAGTTCCGCTATTTGACAAAGGATCATCGTGGCATTGTTACTGGTGAGATCGTCCCTGACGATAGCGATGCGCCCGGCAATCTGAACAGCACCCGTGGTGCCTTCTCGGTTAAAGAACGGGGCCAGCTGGCGCAAAACATGGTGCTGGATGTGAATATCAGCCATGTCTCCGATGAAGAGTATCTGGATGACTTTGGTGGCAGCCTGGCTGTCTCTTCCGTACGGCAACTGGAGCGGCGCGTCGATGTCACCTACTACGGGCGCGGCTGGTCCGCACTGGCGCGTCTGCAACATTTTCAGAGTACGGATGATACGCTTGCAGCGGTGAGTGAAGCCTACCGCAGGCTTCCGCAACTCCGGTTTTCACTGGAGCGTCCGAATCAGCTCCTTGGTTTGACCTACCATCTGGATGCTGAATATGTACAGTTTGATCATCAAGCCAAGGTGGAAGGAGAGCGTTATGATCTGCTGGGCGGGCTGAGTATGCCGATGATGAGACCCTGGGGGTTTCTGACGCCAAAGGTTACCGCGCGCTATACCGCCTACTCGCTGGATAACGAGGCGGCAGGCGCCACTGATGATCCGGATCGTTTTATCCCGACCCTGAGCATTGATAGTGGCCTCTTTTTTGATCGCCAAACCAACTGGTTTGGCAATGCCCTGGTGCAGACACTTGAGCCTCGTGCCTACTATCTGGCTATTCCGCATAAAAACCAGGATGATCAACCGGACTTTGATACCTCAAGAAACGAGATCAGCTTCCCAAACCTCTTTCGTGAAAACCGCTTCAATGGCGCAGACCGGGTGGGCGATGCCAACCAGCTGACACTGGCATTGACCTCCCGCATCATGGAGGATGCGACAGGCAAGGAGCTGCTGCGAACCAGTGTTGGCTCGATCTTCTACTTCAGAGACCGGAAGGTGCAGCTGAACCGCACCACAGTCAATGAGGATAAGACCACTTCAGAGATTGTTGCAGAAGCATCTGCCCGTCTGGCCGATGCCTGGAGTGGCCGGGTAACGGGTCAGTGGGATCCGCATCGCAGCAGCCGCAACACCTCAAAGACAGCCGTGCAGCTGCATTACCGGGATCAGGATCGACGTATCTTCAATATTTCCCACCGCTATAACAGGGACGTCTCCGAGCAGACCGACATCTCAACCCGCTGGCCCGTTACCCGCCGCCTGAGTCTGGTTGGGCGCTGGTATTATTCGCTGCTGCATAACCGCACGATGGAGGGGTTTGGTGGCTTTGAGTACGACGGCTGTTGCTATGTGGTTCGCGTTGTAGGCAGACACTATGTAAACGAACTTGAGGCTGAAAGCGCCAACAATGCCATCTTTGTGCAGCTGGAGCTCAAAGGACTGAGCCGCTTTGGCAGTGATATTATGTCGCTGTTGGATAGAGGCATTTTTGGATATGCCTACGACTATTAGGAGCCCCCGCCAGGCTTTATATTTCCCTGTTAGGTGCAAAAAAACATCAATCAACTGAGTGCAAAAGATGGATGATTACAAGAGATGCGAGAACGAGTGCAAAAAGATAAGAAAAACCAATGAACAGCTATGTAAGAGAAGGTATGTCAGAATGGTTGGCTACTCTGGATCGTTACGATGATCCGTCAGTTGAAGATGTTTGGTAATGTTGAATAAAGAGCACCTAACAAGGCCCATACTCTGGAACTCCCGCTTCCGATATTTTTGGGTAACCATGCATTATATGATCACTATAAGACTCCCCCTGTTTTCTCTGTTGTTGCTAACGCTATTGTCTCTCTGTCCGGTGGTTGCGGAGGAGGTGGACAGTATCGTGGCGGTTGTGAATGATGATGTCATTGTGCGCAGCGAGCTTGATGCTGAACTCTCCCAGCTTGTCTCCCAGTTGAGACAGCAAGGTACGCGCATACCGCCAAGATCCGTGCTGGAGCGACAGGTACTGGAGCGGCTGATTTTAAAAAAGCTACAACTGGCGGCGGCACGGCAGGCCGGCATCACGGTCAGCGATGGTCTGCTGACCCAGGCGCTGAAAAATATTGCCACAGAGAATGGCATGTCACTGGATGAGTTTCACCGTGCCCTGGATGCTGATGGCATTGGCTTCGGGCGATTTCGCGACTCTATTCGGGATCAGATTACAATCTCCAGGCTACGCGAACAGCGGGTGATCCGTCGCATAGAGGTCTCTCAGCAGGAGCTTGATAACTATCTGAAAAAGGAGGCAGGCCGGCTGGATCAGCGCTCTGATTATCATCTCTTCCATATCCTGATTGCGGTACCGGAAGGCGCTTCACCGGAACAGATTGCGGATGCCAAATCAAGGGCAGAACAGCTGCTGGCCAGGATTCGACGGGGTGAGATTGGCTTTAAAGAGGCCGCTGTTGCAGAGTCAGATGGGCGTCAGGCGCTGGAGAGTGGTGACCTTGGATGGCGCAATGCAGCGCAGCTTCCGGGTTTTTTTTTAGAGCCACTGGCCGCCATGAAACGTGGGGATGTCAGCGAAGTGATGCGCAACTCAAGTGGCTTTCATATTGTGCTGCTGGATGATTTTAAGGGTGGTGAGCGCAAGATGGTTACCCAGACACGTGCCCGGCATATCTTGATTCGTACCAATGAGATCACCTCGGATGAGGATGCCAGAAACCGGCTGGCGCAGCTAAAACAGCGCATCGAAGAGGGGGATGATTTCGCAGTACTGGCGCGCTCCCATTCAGATGATAAAGGGTCGGCCATAAAGGGTGGTGATCTGGGCTGGACAAATCCTGGGGATTTTGTCCAGAAATTTGAGACGGTACTGGATGGGCTGGAGATAGGTCAGATCAGTGAGCCGTTTCAATCACAGTTTGGCTGGCATATTGTACAGCTGCTGGAGCGGCGAGAGCATGACAACACCGAAGAGGTGCAAAAGGCATTGGCGCGTGATGCTATCCGCGAGCGTAAGGCCGCAGAGGAGGTCGAGCTCTATCTGCGCAGGCTGCGTGATGAAGCCTATGTAGAGATCCGGTTACCGGAGCACTGATCGGTTGCGTATTGCCCTCACTCCGGGGGAACCGGCTGGCATTGGGCCGGATCTGTGTGTGCAGCTTGCACAACAGGGCAACCCAGCAGAGCTGGTCGCGGTTGCCGACCCCTGGCTATTGGAGCAGAGGGCAGGTCGGCTGAATCTGCCACTCAAACTGGTTGAATTCAACCCTGACAGCAAGTCAGCCCCGCAACAGGCAGGTTGCCTTCAGATAATGCCAGTGGCGTTAGAGGCCGCAGCGACGGCAGGAGAGCTGGATGTCACAAACGCCCCCTATGTATTGAAAACCTTGCGTTTAGCCGCAGAGAGCTGCCTAAGCGGGCACTGCGCCGCGTTAGTCACCGGGCCGGTTCATAAGGGGGTTATCAACGATGCCGGGCTCTCTTTTACCGGCCACACCGAGTACCTTGCCGAGCTGGCCGATGCCGATCCGGTAATGATGCTGGCTACCCCGGGGCTACGGGTTGCACTGGTCACTACGCATCTGCCCCTCTCTGCGGTTAGCTCTGCCATCACTTGTGAGCGGCTGGAAAGAGTTATCCGCATACTGCACAGGGGGCTTCAAAGCCACTTTGGCATGGCGCAACCCCGTATTCTGGTCTGTGGGTTGAATCCACATGCGGGCGAGAGTGGCCATCTGGGGAGGGAGGAGATCAATATTATCTCACCCACCCTGGAACGGTTGCGTGCAGAAGGTATGGCACTGAACGGGCCGCTACCGGCAGATACGCTGTTTACCCCAAAATATCTGGAGCAGGCGGATGCTGTTTTGGCCATGTACCACGACCAGGGGCTGCCTGTGCTCAAGCACCTGGGGTTTGGTCAGGCGGTTAATATTACGCTGGGTCTGCCATTTGTTCGAACCTCGGTGGATCATGGCACGGCACTGGAGTTGGCCGGCACCGGCCAAGGGAGTTGCGGCAGCCTGAAGGCAGCGCTGAAGTGTGCGGTGCAGATGGCTGGGCACCCTGGTATCTAAAAGCATTGCGGTAAAACCGGGCAATACCTCGCTTGCGGTGAGGATGTTTGTAAGCTATAGGGTTAGGTATGCTCTCAAATTATCTCAATAATCTTCAAATACGTTACAAACTGCTACTGCTGCTGATCTTCCCCATTATCGTCTTGATACTCTTTGCCAGTGATGGCGTGAACCAGAAATGGCACCAATACAGTGAAGCCCGAACCGTGCGTAATCTCTATGAGATTGCGCTTGAGTTTTCTGATGTCATCCATGCCTTGCAGCAGGAGCGGGGGCTCTCTGCGGGCTATCTGGGTAGTGGTGGAGGAAAGTTTCAGATAGAGCTGAACTGGCAGCGGGCTGAGGCAGATCGGCATATTCAGGATGTACTCTCATTTAGTATTATGGATAGTACGGCGTCCAGTGACAGGCATGTTTATCTTAGAGAGGGCATGCCCAGCCTCATTGAGATGTTGGATCGACGGCATGCATTGCGCAAGAGTGTCGATGCAGGCAAGGGTGTGGCAGCCTTTGAAGGGTACTCAGAGATCATCACCAATGTGATCAATCTGGTTGAAAATATAGGGATGGTAACCGGGGATGCCATGCTTTTTCGGAGTGACCAGGCCTATGGCACCCTGCTTTGGCTGCAGGATTTTTTAGGGCGTGAAAGGGCGCATGTCAACCGCCTGCTCTCATCAGGGCAGATCAGCAGTGAGCGGATATCATTGGTGGTGATTAATATAGCAAAGCAGGATTATCTGCTAAAACGCTTTCTGCATGTTGTTGCCACAACCCAGCAAAAAAGGCGGTTGGAAAGCCTGCTGACAGCCCCCTCGTTTGTCTATATGCATGAGGTGCGGCAGGCACTCTTCTCCAAGGTGAAAAAGCTGGATCTGATTGATCAGCTACAGATCATCTCTGGATATGGTGGCCTGATACATCAGTTTAAAAATTATGTTATCCGGGGGGAGGAGAGCTATAAGGCCAATTTTATCCGCTTGCATGCCAAGGCTCAGAAGTGCCTGGAGGACTATCGCAGTATCCCCAATATCACTGCAGCAGAGGTGGAGGATCTCAGCACCATTGGGGCAACCTTTCAGAGGTATCATCTCTTCTTGCCTGTCATAGAGCAGATGCGTAAAGATGGGAGGAGGATCGATCAGATCGATCAGGTGATCAAGATTGATGATACGTCTGCGGTGAATGCTATCGCGCGCCTGCGCAGGGGCGTTCCAGAGATAGACGCTGCGGACTGGTTCAGCGCCGCTACAAAATCAATTAATCTGCTGAAAGCAGATAGTGATGAAACCAGGCGGCAGAGCCTCACCTACATCAAACAGAAGACGCATGAGACACTGGTTGCGCTTATCAGCTATGCACTCCTTGCCATAGCTGTGCCACTGTTTTGCCTCTATCTTGGGGCGGCTATTACACGGCGTCTGGCAGTGGGCACCATGGAGATTGCCCAGGCGCTGAAACAGGTGGAGGATAGTGCGGATTTTAGTGGCCATATCCAGGTTCATGGCAATGATGAGATCGCGGCCATGGGGCACTCTTTCAACAGCCTGATCAAGGAGCGGCACGCCGCTGAGAATCGACTGCATCTCGCTTTTAAGGTGTTTGACAGCACTATTGACGGCATCTTGATTACAGATTCTGAGCGTAAGATCATCTCCATCAACCGAGCTGCAACAGCCATTACAGGTTTTACCGAAGAGGAGATGACTGGAAAGGAGCCCCAGGTACTGGCATCCAACCATCATCATGACGCACCCTTTTTTCAAGCGATATGGCGGGCTGTCTCAGAGAAGGGGGCCTGGCAGGGCGATATGTGGAGTCAACGCAAAAATGGAGAGACCTATCTGCAGTGGCAGAATATCAGTGAGGTAAGGGATAAACAGGGGCGTCTGGTCAACTATATCTCGGTCTTTTCTGATATCAGTGTGCTCAAAGAGTCTCAGGATAAGCTGGAGCACCTGGCGCATCATGACCCGCTGACCGGCCTGCCAAACCGCCTGTTGCTGGATCAGCACCTCTCTCTGGGATTGGAGCGGGCATCCCGTCAGAAGCAGTTGATGGCCGTGCTGTTTCTTGATCTGGATCGGTTTAAGAATATCAATGACTCGTTGGGCCACCCTGCGGGGGATGAGCTGCTGAAACGGGCTTCGGAGCGCCTGAAGGGGGTTATCCGGGCGGAGGATCTGATTGCTCGCCTGGGGGGGGATGAGTTTGCGATTGTTCTTGAATTGCCCTCAGATGAGCGAGCCGTTGCGATGGTTGCGCAGAAGTGTATCGATGCATTCATCAGGCCTTTCAGGATTGATGGCAGTGATGTCTATTCGAGTACCAGTGTTGGTGTCAGCCTCTTTCCAAATGATGGTGTTACTGCCGATGAGTTGGTCAAGCATGCCGATACTGCCATGTACCATGCCAAAGAGCATGGGCGAAACAGCTTTCAATTCTATAGCCGGCAGATGACGGAGCTGGCAGTCAAACGCCTGACCCTGGAGAGCAGGTTGCGCAAAGCGATTGAAAATAGAGAGTTTGTCCTTCACTACCAGCCCCAGGTATCGCTTGAGAGTGGCCGAATAATCGGGGCTGAGGCGCTGATCCGCTGGCAGCATCCAACTGGTGAACTCATCAAGCCAGGCGGTTTTATCCCGGTTGCCGAGGATTCCGGGTTGATTGAATTCATTGATGCCTGGGTACTTCAGGAGGCCTGTACAGAGCTGGCCCGGTGGCAGTTGGAAGAGATTCTACCCATCTTTATGGCGGTCAATATATCGGGCTTTTCCATTGAGCATGGTCTGCTGGTGGATATGGTCAAAAAAGCGCTATATAAAAGCCAGGTTGATCCTGCCTGCCTGGAGCTTGAGATTACCGAGAGCTACCTGATGCAGCACAAAGAGCAGGCGGTAAAGATCATCAATGAACTGCGGGATATTGGTGTGCGGTTCTCTATTGATGATTTTGGAACGGGTTACTCATCGCTCAGTTACCTGAAAAGCCTGCCGATTGACAAGCTGAAGATTGACAGATCTTTTGTGCAGGATATACAGCACAATGAGAATGACAGGGCCATTGCAACCTCAATCATTGCACTGGGGCAAAGCATGCAGATGCAGGTTGTCGCGGAAGGCATAGAGACCCGGGAGCAGCTTGAAATCCTCACTTCATTGGGATGTGATGCCGCCCAGGGGTTTTTCTACAGCCAATCGGTAACCGGTGGAAGGCTTGTTGCGTTGCTCAAAGACGCCTTGAAAAGCAGCTGAAAATAGAGAGGGATTCAGGAGTCAGAAGAAGAGAGTATCTCCTGAACTCAAAAATGCCCCGTCATACTGGCTGCTGTTTTTTACTGAACTGTCTGACCAGACGCTCGGTATGTTCCATCTCCTGCACCAGCTCTGAGATGACCCTGGCTGCAGAGCTTGCGCCCTCTGTGACCTCATCCGTTACCTGGGTAACCTGATTCAGGTTACTGCTGATCTCTTCAGCTACGGCGCTCTGTTCGCCCACGGTGGCGGCGATCATGGTGCTCATCTGATCAATGCGTGTAACGGCTTCGACGATGGCTTTGAAGGTAGTGCGGGTGTGCTCTCCCTTCTCTATGCTTACCTGAGCGATAGAGCACTCCTGATCCATCACTTTTACCGCCTGCTCCGCCTCCTGCTGAAGCTGCTCGATCATATTTTGAATCTCTTGGGTTGCATCCTGGGTTCTCACGGCCAGCGTGCGCACCTCATCTGCCACTACGGCAAACCCTCGTCCCTGCTCGCCGGCGCGAGCCGCTTCAATAGCAGCGTTGAGCGCCAACAGGTTGGTCTGCTCTGCAATGCCCTTGATTACATCCAATACGCTGCCGATGCTTTTGCTGGAGTCACTCAGTCGGTCAACCACCTTGGCGGCCTGCTTTGTTTCAGCGGCCATCTCCGTGATGGACTCCATCAAAGCGGTCACCTCATCACACCCTATGATGGCCTGCTCCTTGCCTTGCTTGGCTGCGGCTGCGGCTTCTGAGGTGTTGTTTGCTACATCCTGTACAGTGGCTGACATCTCTGTCATGGCCGATACTACGGTGGTGAGCTTCTCTTTCTGGTTATTCATGCCCTGGCTGGTCTGCTCGGCAATGGTGGCGGTACAGCTGGAGGCCTGCCCCAGATTTTCCAGGATGTCCGTCATCCTGCCGACTACGGCATCCTGCTCCGAGCGGGTCATTTTGAGTGCGAGTTCAAGCTGGCCAAGCTCATCCGTGCGCCCGGTGTAGATGTAGCGCATAAGCGGATTGTCCACCACCTCTTTCGCCTTCTCAACGGCTTTGTTGAATGATTGCAATAGAAGTGCAGTTCCGCCAAAGGCCACTATTGCTGAAAGCAGTGCAGCTCCGCCGATGAATATGGCGGAGGGTGCCTCTACCAGCAGCAGCAAGGCCAACAGAGGCAGTAGTGAGGCCAGAGAGATGAGTGAAATCTGGAGTTGCAGCGGGAGTGATTTTTTCAGGGCAGTGATACGCTTTCCATCACTGATCTGGCGGTAGGTCTTCTCTGCGCGCTTGACGCACTCAGGGTCTGGCCGGACACGCACAGACTGGTATTCGCAGATTCTGCCATTCTGGGTGATGGGGGTTGCAAAGGCATCGACCCAGTAGTAATCACCATTCTTGCAGCGGTTCTTGACAATCCCCATCCAGGGGGAGCCGCCTTTAATGGTCTCCCAGAGGTCGCCAAAGGCGGCGGGTGGCATATCTGGGTGTCTGACAATGTTGTGGTTTTTATTGATCAGCTCCTCTTCAGAGAAGCCGCTAATCTCTACAAACTCCTGGTTAATATAGGTGATAATTCCCTTTTCATCCGTTGTTGAGAGGATTACAGTGCCACGCTCAAGAGTGACCCCTTTATCGGTAATGGGCAGGTTCTTTTTCATTATTTCCTCTTGCTGTACGGGGAGTTCACCGTTTGGAAACAGGCGGTGTATGTAGGCTTTTATAATTGGCTAAATTACTTAGCGGCCATGGGAATAATAATCTTTAGAATGATGGGGTGAATAGTGTGGAGCAGCGGGTGGAATGAGTTCCAGGCGGATTCAGATAGATCTGGCAGCACAATCGTTATCGTTGCTGGAGGGTGGAGAGCTGCTCTGTAGCTATCCCATCTCCAGCGCCTTGAATGGCCCGGGTGAGGTGGAGGGCAGTGGCTGCACCCCACGCGGGCGGCATCGCATCCGGATAAAGATTGGTGCCGGGCAGCCGGAAAATGCGGTGTTTGTGGGACGGCGGGCCACAGATGAGCTCTACTCCCCGGCGCTGGCGGCAAGCCACCCGCAGCGTGACTGGGTGCTCTGTCGTATCCTCTGGCTGACCGGGCTGGAGCCGGGCCGCAACCGGGGCGGCCGGGTAGACAGCCTGCGTCGCTATATCTACATCCACGGCTGTCCAGACTCAGAACCGATGGGGGTGCCTCGATCCCATGGCTGCATCCGCATGCGCAACCGGGATCTGCTGGCGCTGTTTGAGCAGGTGGATGCCGGGATGCCGGTCGATATCCGGTAGGAGGCCTCCGAGGCGGGTCAGAATAGCGGAACACTACTGAACAAAAAAGCTGGTGAAATAGAGTTCATTAATGCTGTCAACGCCGGTTAGCTCTTTAATGGCCCCCTGGGCAGCCGAGAGGGCGGCCTTGCGAAAAACCTCTTTGCCATCAGGCGTCTTGAGCTTTTTACCATCCTGATCCGAAAGCAGCAGTATCAGTGCATGCCGGATGGCGGGCGCATGCAGCTTGATATTCTCAAGCTGCTCCTCGTCCAGCGTCATGATCTGAATGTCAATGCGGGCGAATTTTCCACCACTGCGCAGGTTGACCACAATAGAGGGTTTAAGAGAGAAGTAAGAGGGCTTCGCTGGAGTCTCATCCTCTTCAGCATAGCTGTAGCAGGGTAGTACGAGCATGATAGAGAGGAGTGTATATAGAGCAAGGCGCATTTTTTCATCCATTTTGGTTTAATGTGGTTTGACTATAGCCTGAAGATGCGGATACAGGTATAGCGTAAATCGGCTTTTTTAAACTACGGTGAACAACATTATGACGCGTGGACCCCTGATGCTCGATCTGGAGGGCACTGAACTTGCGCCAGCTGAGCGTGAAATGCTGCTGCACCCTGCTGCTGGCGGCGTCATTCTGTTTAGCCGTAATTTTCAGTCACCTGCCCAGGTGTGTCGGCTGATCTCTGAAATACATGAGTTGCGCAACCCGGCACTGTTGATTGCGGTGGATCAGGAAGGGGGGCGTGTCCAGCGATTTCGAGAAGGCTTTACCCGCCTGCCCCCTGCAGCCTGGTTTGGAGAGCTGTATGAAACTGACAAAAAACATGCCCATGATGTGACGCATGAGACCGGCTGGCTGATGGCCACGGAGCTGCGCTCTGTGGGGGTGGACTTCAGCTTTGCTCCGGTACTGGATCTGGGCGGTGACCTGAGTCAGGTGATTGGGGACAGGGCCTTCTCCCATAGACCGGCTGTGGTGGCGGAACTGGCCCAGGCCTGGCGGCATGGTGCCAATGAGGCGGGCATGGCCACGGTGGGCAAACATTTTCCGGGGCATGGTGGTGTGCGGGAAGATTCGCACCATGAGCTGCCGCTAGACCGACGCAGTATGGATGAGATCATGGCGGATCTTCTCCCGTTTGACCGCATGATCAGTTATGGATTGGAGGCAATCATGCCCGCCCATGTGATCTACCCACAGGTTGCCCCTGAACTGGCCGGTTTCTCACCCTATTGGCTGAAAGAGATCCTGCGCGGCCGCTTTCGCTTTCAGGGTGCTATCTTCAGTGATGACCTCTCCATGGCTGCTGCTGACAGCGCTGGTGATTATGGTGATCGAGCTCTGGCCGCGCTGGATGCAGGCTGCGATATGGTGCTGGTGTGCAATAACCCAAAAGGCGCGGCTCAGGTACTGGAGAGACTGAAAAGCTATAAAGACCCGGTAGCGCAGATGCGGCTGATGCGCATGCATGGCCATACGGCCACCACACATGATGAGATGCGCCTCAACCCTCGCTGGAAGGCCGCTGTCCGCATGGTGGGTGAGTTTGATGAGACGCTTTCACTGTCCCTTGATCTATAGCCCTGTGATACCCTTACGGTATTTTTTATAATGACAGGAACCGATATGACCATCAGTGCAACAGAGGCTAAAGAGGTCTTCCAGACTGCGGATCAACTCTTTTCCCGCGAACAGGTGGAGGCTGCTATGGATCGCATGGCGGCTGAGATTACCCAGCGGCTTGCGGACTCTGACCCCATCATATTGAGTGTGATGAATGGTGGCCTGGTGATGGGCGGCCAGCTGCTGACCCGCCTCAACTTCCCACTGCGCTCCGATTATGTACATGCCACCCGTTACCGTAATGGCACATCGGGTGGCTCGCTGCACTGGCTGCGTCCACCTGAAGAGCTGCTGGATGGCAGGGATGTACTCATTCTGGATGATATTCTGGATGAAGGGGTCACCTTGGCGGCCATCGTTGAAGGGTGCCGCAACCAGGGTGCCAACAGTGTGCTGAGCGCCGTGCTGGTAGAGAAGATGCACAACCGCACCAACGGCTTCAAAGCAGATTTTGTCGGCATGCAGGCCGAAGACCGCTACCTGTTTGGCTATGGCATGGATTACAAAGGCTATCTGCGAAATGCGGCAGGCATCTATGCTGTGGCCGGCACATAGCCAAATGGCAGAGCTTGCAATTATTGGCGGTTCAGGTTTTGGGCAGATAGAAGAGCTGGATATTACTGTACAAAAAACCGTGCAGACCCCTTTTGGTGAACCTTCCGCCCCTTTGGCTTTTGGCAGGTTTGGTGAAAAAGAGATCATCTTCCTGCCCCGTCACGGCGAAGGACATACCATCCCGCCGCATCAGATCAACTATCGAGCCAACATCTGGGCACTGAAGGAGTCCGGGGTCAAAAAGATTGTAGGGGTGGGGGCTGTGGGTGGTATCCGCCGGGATATGGCACCAGGTTGCATGGCTATTCCGCATCAGATTATTGATTACACCTGGGGGCGGGAGCATACCTTCTTTGACCGGCAACAGGGCAGGGTGGTACACATCGACTTCACTGACCCTTACTGCGAAGCGCTGCGAGCCAGCCTGATTGAAGCTGGCCAGCAAGCCGGGGTTGAGCTTATTCCAGACGGCACCTATGGCGCGACCCAGGGGCCACGCCTGGAGTCAGCCATGGAGATCAATCGCATGGAGCGCGATGGCAGCGATCTGGTCGGCATGACCGGCATGCCGGAAGCCGCACTGGCTCGTGAGCTGGAGCTGAGTTATGCCGCCTGTGCCGTGGTGGCCAACTGGGCCGCAGGCCGAGGCGAAGGCCCCATTACCTGGGATGAGATAGCGGCCAGCCTGGATGAGGGCATGGAGAAGGCCAAGCGACTGCTCTTGGCAGTAATATAGTTCTATGGATTTACTGTATTGATAATCAGATTTACAGTCTCGGCCTGACCGGGTTCAACCGGGCTGACCAGACCCTCAAGATCGCCACTGGATGCCGATGGTTTGCCTGATTTTGTGATTCTGGCCTCTACCTTGACTTGTGGATACTTTGAAAGTGAAAGCTGCCCTGACATGGCCATGCTGTCATCCATGATGAGTGTGACGGGCAGGTCGCTGGCTTTTTTACGAACGACGGCAAGTGGTACGCGCGGGCCAGTCACGGGGCGGGCAAAGATAAAGAGCGTCTCGTTACCCTGAATCTTGTCTTGCAATGCAGGATCCAGAGAGACGATGACACGGATCGCCTCAGCTGCGGTAGCTTTGCTGGAGCTGCTCTCTGTGGCGCTGGCTGGGGGCGCTACAGGCGCTACTGTGCCAGCAGGCAGTCTGGAGCGGGCATCCTTGATGTAGTCGGCAACGGTTGTGGCTTCTTCACTGCCCGGTTGCAGTTTGGCCATTACCTTTTCCCAAATCACTATGGCCTGTTGAAAGTCACCTGCCTGATAGTGAATGTTGCCCTTTAGCCAGAGCACGTTGGGGTTTTGTGGTGCGATCTGGTAGGCCTGGTCGATGAGCTCAGAAGGCAGCCCCTGGAACTGGTTGTCACGAGACATGGCCAGTGTTGTGGCATAGCCCATCAGCAGGTCAACATCCTTGCGGTCAAGATTCAGAGCTCTTTCATAGGTTTGCAGTGCATCGTGGATGCGCCCCATGGAGATGTAGCTGCGTCCCAGCATCTTCCAGCCCTCTATGTTCTCTGGATCGCTCTCCATCCGCTCTGCCAGACTGACGACCAGCTCTTCCATTGAGGTGTTGGGCTGTCCGGCAGCGCGTTGCTGTGCATGGCCCTGGGCTGTGCCTTGGTGCTGTGTGGAGGCAGGGCGGTCAAGATATGGGATGATATCCGGGTTGCCGACTTTAAAGTAGGAGGGCAGTGCAATCGCAATAATGAATACTGGTATGGCATAGATGACCCAGCGTCCAGATTTGACTTCGCCGGTCTGCTCGCTGCTGCCGCTATTGAGATCTGCCAGCAGTGCTTTTTCCAGGTCATGGCGGGAGGCGGTGTACTGCTCTTCCTCCAGCTCACCTGCCTCCATATCGGCCTCCAGCTCTGCCAGTTGTTGCTTGATGATCTCGATATTGAGTTCATCTGAGCTGACCTCTTCTACCTTTTTGTATTTCAGTATGGGCAGTACGACAAAGAGTATGGCTATGGCAGTAAGTGCAGCCGCGGTTATCCAGAACAGAGTCATTTGGTTGCTTCCCGGTTATCGTTGTCATCTTTCAGCAGGGATTTCAGGCGCTGCTGATCCTCTTGCGTCAGCTCTACCTCTTTATCTTCGGTTTTGTTTTTCAGTGCGCGCGAGAGCACGTAGCAGCCAATGAGAAACAGGAAGAATGGGCCAAACCAGAGGATGTAGGTAGAGGGTTTTAAAGGGGGGTCATAGAGCACGAAGTCACCGTAGCGTGCGACCAGAAATTCGGCGATCTCCTCTTCTGATTTCTGTTCTTTCCAGAGGGCATAGACCTCTCTGCGCAGATCACCGGCCAGCTCGGCATCCGAGTCGGCCAGGGACTGGTTCTGGCAGACCAGGCAGCGGATCTTGGCGGTGAGTTCCCGAAAGGCCTGCTCCTCTTCCTTGCTGTCAAAGGAGTATGAGGAGAGGGCGCCAGCCCCGGCAAAACCAGACATCAGGAAGAGTCCAATGAAGAGTGCTGTTTTAACGGTTTTCATCTCTCCACACCCCTGATCTCGTTGAGTTTTGGTATCAGTACCCCTTTGATATCCGGATAGTTGAGGGGGCCGGTGAATTTATGGCGAATCACCCCTTCAGCGTCAATAAGGAAGCTCTCAGGTACGCCGTAAACACCGAAGTCGATACCGACGCGGCCACTCTTGTCGACCAGAACCTCTTTATAGGGATTGCCCAGTTGTTGCAGCCATCTTTTACCGTCAGCCTCTTCGTCTTTGTAGTCGAGTCCGATGATGTCAACGATGCCCATGCTCGCTATGGTATTGAGCACCTGGTGTTCGGCCCGGCAGGCAGCGCACCAGGATGCCCAGACATTGAGCAGCCAGACCTTCCCCTTCATATCAGCTGTGCTGACGAGTTTTTCAGGGTCGTAGAGGGTCGGCAGGTTGAACTCAGGGACGGGCTTATTGATCAATACCGAGGGGATATGGCGTGGATCCATAAACAGCCCCTTAAACAGAAAGCCCGCCATAATGAGAAAAAGAAACAGCGGTATCAGATAACGCATACGGCCTGGCGCTTGACTTTGATCTGGCATTAGCTCTTCTCCGTGACCAGGGTGTTAGCGGCATCGGTTTGAGCCAGCTGCTCTTTTTTGGGTTTTTTCCTTCGGTAGCGGCGGTCTGAGATACAGAGTATGCCGCCGAGAGACATGGCCAGCCCGCCCAGCCAGACCCAGCGCACAAAAGGCTTGTAGTAGAGGCGCACACTCCAGTCGCCATCGCCCAGATCCTCACCTAGCGAGACATAGAGATCGCGTGTGAATCCCCAGTCGATAGCTGCTTCTGTCATGGGGCGTTCCTGTGCGAAATAGGTACGTTTTTGTGGCTCCAGTACGACAACTTGCTCATCGCCTTGAAAAATGGTGATTTTGCCTTGGTTGGCGGTGTAGTTAGGGCCAGGGACACGGGTAACGCCATCAAACCGAAAACGGTAGCCGCTGATCTCAGCGCTTTCACCAGGGGACATGCGCAGATCTGTCTCTACGCCATGGTGGGAGACCATGGTCGCGCCTAGTATAAACATCGCAACCCCCATGTGGGCGATCACCATGCCGTAGTAGCTGCGCCCTTTGCCTGCCAGATCAGCAAAGAAGCTGCCGACCCCTTTTTTATGTTTCAGGCGGTCGAAGATGGCGGTGATATGTGAGGCGATGATCCAGGCCATCAGAAGCATGCCCAGAGGAACCAGCAGAGAGCCAGTGGAGATTGAGGGTATGAATGCGATAAGCCCGATGATGACGCTGACAATCATGGCAATGCGTAGCTTTTTAAAGAGCCATACAGGGTCAGTGCGTTTCCAGCGCATTAGTGGGCCAAAGCCGATCAGCACTGCCAGGAAGGGGGTTACCATCAGGAACATCTTGTTGAACCAGGGGAATCCAACCGAGATCTTGCCCCACTCCAGTGCATCGTAGACCAGTGGTGCCAGGGTGCCAAACAGCACCAGAAAGGTGAATACGGTCAGTAGCAGGTTGTTGCCCAGCAGGAATGACTCGCGTGAGATGAGGTCGAAACGGCCGCCGCTAAAGATAGAGGGGGCGCGCCAGGCATAGAGCGCAAGTGAACCGCCAATCACAATGATCAGGAAGGCCAGGATGAAAGCACCGCGGTCCGGGTCAGCAGCAAAGGCGTGTACCGAGGTCAATACACCAGAGCGCACCAGGAATGTACCCAGCAGGCAGAGTGAGAAGGCCAGGATGGCAAGCATCAGTGTCCAACTTCGGAATGCGCCGCGTTTCTCGGTTACGGCCAGTGAGTGCATCAGTGCGGTGCCGACAATCCAGGGCATGAGGGATGCGTTTTCAACCGGATCCCAGAACCACCAGCCGCCCCAGCCAAGCTCATAGTAGGCCCACCAGCTTCCGATGGTGATGCCCAGGGTCAGCCAGACCCAGGCTGCGGTTGTCCAGGGGCGGGACCAGCGCGCCCAGGAGGCATCCAGCCGACCACCAATCAGTGCGGCAATGGCAAAGCCAAAGGCCACGGAGAAACCGACGTAGCCCAGGTAGAGGGTAGGGGGGTGAAGTGCCAGCCCAATATCCTGTAGCAACGGGTTGAGATCGCGCCCCTCTGCGGGGATCTGGAACAGGCGGTCAAATGGGTTGGAGGTAAAGAGCATGAAGGATAGAAAGCCGGTATTGATCATGCCCATTACGGCGAGTACGCGTGATACTACCTCTTGTGTCAGGCCTTTGCTGAAGATGGCAATGGCAGCACTCCAGGTGCCCAGAAAAAAGGCCCATAGCAGGAGTGACCCCTCGTGCGCACCCCAAACGGCTGAGATCTTGTAGACGGTGGGCAGCAGGGTGTTGGAGTTTGAGGCAACGTATCGAACCGAAAAATCATCTACCAGAAAGGCGTAGGTGAGAACCGCCAGGGCTATGGTCAGGAAAAATGCCTGCCCCCAGGCCAGTGGTCGAGCCAGTGCTGCCCAGGAGGGGGTGTTGTTCATAGTGCCGATAAGCGGGAAGATCGCCTGGGCAATGGCGAGGCACATGGATAGAACCAGTGCGTAATGACCGATTTCTGGGATCACTGGGCATACTCCTTCTGGTTCATGGCCTCATTATGCGCCTCTTCGAGCGCCTCTTTTACCTCGGGTGCCAGGTATTTTTCATCGTGTTTCGCCAATACCTCTTCTGCGATAAAGATGCCATCATCTCTCAACCTTCCTTTGGCAACCACCCCTTGCCCCTCTTTGAACAGGTCAGGGAGTATACCAGTGTAGCGGGTGGTGACTTCAGCTGCCTGGTCATCGGTAACAATGAATTCGACAGTCAGCGTTTTGCCAATGCGCTGCATAGAGCCGACTTTAACCAGTCCGCCAATGCGGAAGACCTGATCGGTAGGGGCCTCACCTGCCAGCACCTTCTTTGGGCTGTAGAAATAGGAGGAGCCTGCATCAATGGATGCAATGATCAGTTTTGCAGCAACGCCAATGGCGATAACGGCAATGATGGCGAATACGATGCGTTTCTGTCTTGGTTTCATTCATCTTCCTCGGCGGCGTTCATTCGTGCCATTCGACTTAGGCGTTTCAGAATAGTTCGATGTTGTTGTCTGGCGGCGATCAGTTCGCCGGCCATTAAGAAAATGGCTGCACCATACGAGGCCCAGATATAGAATCCGTAGCCTCCGGCGTGGAAAAAGTCGGAAATAGCACTCATTTGTTCTTCTCCAGCAGCTCGTTGACCCAGGTGGTGTGGCGTTCACGCTCCAGAATGATATTGCGTACGCGCATCAGGATAGCGACAAAGGAGTACATCCAGAAGGCCAGTGCGGTAACCAGCATGGCAATCAGAATATTGGGTTCCATATTGCCGCCACCGGGGCTGGATGTCTGGTGCAGGGCGGCGCACTCATTGGGGTCAGGGCAGTTGATGGACCAGAATATGATGGGGACACAGACCAGCCCCACAAGCGCCAGCAGCGCAGCAGCGCGATCAGCTCGGCGGGGGTCATCAATGGCCGATTGAAGCGCCATGTAGCCCATGTAGAGGAACAGCAGGATCAGCTCTGAGGTCATGCGCGGATCCCAGTCCCACCAGGTTCCCCAGCTGGTTTGACCCCAGAAGGCACCAGTCCAGAGCGCCAGAAAGGTGGCGATGGCTCCGGTTGGTGCAACGGCCTTTGCGATCATGAATGAGAGGCGGGTTTGAAATACCAGCCCGGCCAGCGACCAGGCCGCCATTACAACGTAGAGCCACATCGACATCCAGGCGGCTCCGACATGGATATAGATGATGCGGTAGTACTCTTTCTGATCGCTGAGTCTGTCAGGGGTTTCGAAGAAGCCCCAGTAGAGCCCGCCTACCATCAGGATAGCGGTTAGCCAGCCAAAGAAGGGGATCATCTTTCCCGCCAACGGGTAGAAGGTTGCCGGTGATGAATATTTGAACCAGTTTATACTCACAAATCTTCTCTCATCTCTATTCGACGGAAATCCGCAGTGCGGCAGCCGTTGCTATGGGGGACAATACGAGCGCCAATATCAAAAAGCCTGACAATATCGAAAAGTAGGCCTGCAGGTCAGTAGTCCCCATTGCACTGGCAGAGACGGCTCCCGCGCCATATACCATAACCGGGATATAGAGCGGCAATATCAACAGTGACAGCAGAATGCCGCCGCCTCGCAGCCCGAGTGTCAAGGCTGCGCCGATGGCACCGATCAGGCTTAAAACGGGTGTCCCGATCAAGAGCGTCAGCATCATCGTTATAACAGCATCATCTGGCAGGTAGTACTGCAAACCCACCAGTGGTGCAATCAGTACCAGCGGCATCCCCGTCAGCAGCCAGTGAGCCAATACCTTGCCCAGCACCAAAACAAACAGTGGTTGTGGTGTCAGCAACAGCTGCTCTAAGGTGCCGTCTGCAAAATCACTGGCAAACAGCCGTTCCAGTGCCAGCATTGAGGCCAGCAGGGCAGCAACCCAGGCAACACCTGGGGCGATCTTCTGCAAGATCATCTTCTCAGTGCCTGCACCCAGGGGAAACAGGCTGACCACGATGATAAAGAAAAACAGCGTGGTTAAAACATCTGTGCGCCGGCGCATGGCCAGGGTCAGGTCGCGCATTACAATGCAGCGGAAGGCCTTAAACATGCTTGCTTTTCTTCCTGCCCAGCTCAAGTCGCTGAATCTGGCCAGAGGTCAGTGCCACCTCTTGATGCGTGGTCAATATAACAATGCCGTCGTTATTGATGTGGCCGGATATAACGGTTTGCAGCAGATCGACAGCAGCGACATCCAGGGCGGTAAACGGCTCATCCAGGATCCAGAGCCTGTTGTTATTGAGCAGTAGCCGAGCCAGGGCTACACGCCGCTTCTGCCCTTGAGATAGCACCTTTGTGGGCAGATCCTCGAAGCCCTCCAATCCCATCTTTTTCAAGGCGGCCCATATTTGATCCTCTGCGACATCATCACCGTCCAGAATGGTTGAGATGCGTAGATTCTCCAGCCCGGTCAGATCCTCTTTAATGCCGTTATGGTGCCCCAGGTAGAGCACCTCCTGGGTGTACTCCTCGGCCAGTGACCGGGTGCTTTTGCCGTGCCACGAAATCTCACCACTGTCGGCCAGAAAAAGCCCGCAAATCGTGCGCAGCAGGGTACTCTTCCCGGTGCCGTTGCGCCCCTCAACATAGAGAAGAGATCCCGGCTCTAGCGAGAAGTTCAATCCTGTAAACAGTTGGCGATCCCCGCGTGAACAGGCGAGGTTGGTTATCTCCAGCATCTGGTTCTGCAACATCCGGCCGACAAAAACCGCCAATTATACATGAGGAAGGGGTATTGTGGGGTGGCGAAATGGAGGCAGCCCATTTATTACCTGCGGAGCAGAAAATATTGTTGTAGCATAGCCCAATCACTATTTGCGGGATGTAAGCTGATGTTTGAGTTACGAGACGGCTTTGGTCGAAAGATAGAGTATTTGCGAATCTCGGTGACGGATCGCTGTGATTTCCGCTGTTTCTACTGCATCCCCAAAGGTTACAAGGGGTTCTCTCAGCCTGAATCCTGGTTGACGCTGGATGAGCTGGAGCGCCTGGTACGCCTCTTCTCCGAGCTGGGCGTCAGCAAGATGCGCATTACCGGTGGGGAACCGCTGATCCGCCCGGATCTGCCCGATATGATCCGCCGCTTTGGTGCCCTGCCGATGCTGGAGGATCTCTCACTCAGCACCAACGCCTCAAGATTGACAGAGTATGCCTCGTTGCTTAAAGAGGCCGGTGTGGAGCGCATCAACGTCAGCCTCGACTCGCTTGACCATGCCGTCTTTTACAAGATTACCCAGGGTGATCTGGACAGAGTTATCGAAGGTCTGATGGCGGCCAAAGCGGCGGGGTTGCATCCCATCAAAATCAACATGGTGGTGATGAAGGGGCTGAACGATCACGAAATCATTGATATGGTTGATTTCTGCATCAAACATGACTTTACCCTGCGCTTCATTGAAACCATGCCGGTGGGTGCAACAGGAAAGAGTGCGACGGATTATTTCCTCGACTTGCAAGAGGTGAAGGATGATCTGGCAAAACGTTTTCAGCTGGAACCGGCCAAGATGAAAGGGGCGGGGCCAGCGGATTATGTGCGGGTGCGCGGCACCAACCTGCGTATCGGTTTCATCACCCCCATGTCGCAACACTTCTGTGATACCTGCAACCGTGTCCGCCTCTCGGTGGAGGGCACCCTCTACCTCTGTCTGGGTCAACATGACACGGTGGAGTTGCGTCCCCTGATGCGCAGTGGGGCAACCGATGATGAGATCAAACAGGCACTGCAGGATGCCATCGAGCTTAAGCCAAAAAAGCATGAGTTTCAGTCACAGCCGGATAATCTGGTGCGGATCATGTCTATTACAGGTGGCTGACGCCGCTCTGTAATCCTGGTGCCCGCTCCTTTCTGTAGCTATGAGCAATATCAAGAGCAGACAGCCACAACCGCCCGCCAGGAGAGCTGTGGCCGACTTTCTGGACAGGGTCGCCAAAACCCCACTGGTTAAACCTGCCGCTGACCGGGGGCGCCTGATTTTTGCAATGGATGCCACGGCCAGCCGGGAGCCCACCTGGAGCAGCGCCTGCCAGATCCAGAACCGCATGTTTGATGAGACAGCTGCGCTGGGCGGCCTGGAGATCCAGCTCTGTTACTACCGGGGGCAGATGGCATTCTCGGCAACGCCCTGGCTGCGCAACCCGGAAGATCTGAAACGGCGCATGTGCGAGGTCAACTGTATCGGTGGCATGACCCAGATCGGTCAGGTACTGGCCCATGCCTTGCGCGAGACCAAGCGGCGCAAGGTCAATGCACTGGTCTTTGTCGGTGACTGTGTCGAAGAGTCTGTTGAGCGGCTCTGCCAGCAGGCCGGAGAGCTGGGGATGCATGGTGTACCACTGTTTCTGTTTCAGGAAGGCAATGACCCTGTAGCAGAGAGAGCCTTTCGAAAAATGGCACAACTGACGGGCGGTGCCTACTGCCCATTCAATGCGGGCAGTGCCCAGCAATTGGCAGATCTGCTGGGTGCGGTGGCTGTCTATGTTGCAGGCGGACGCTCTGCACTGGAGGATTTTGGCCATCGCCAGGGCGGTGCTGTCCCCAGGCTGTTGCAACAGCTAAGCAGAGGCTGATGCGGTGGGCATAGGGCGCATCCTTCTCTTTCTTGGTGTCTGCTTTGGGCTGTGGATGGCGCTGCGCTGGTTCGTGCGTACGCCGCCGGAGCAGGTCTCCAAAATACTGATAAAGGTGGCCATTGGTGCAGCGATTCTCTTCCTGGTTGTTCTGGCCGCTACAGGACGTCTGCACCCGCTGTTTGCGGCTGCCGGTGCGGCCGTTGGCGGACTGCTGACAGTGGCGGTACGGCTGATCCGCATGCCTTGGGCGCTGGGTCTGGCGCAACGCCTCTTCTACCACTATCGAGCCAGAAAAAACTCGGCTGAACCTGCTGCAAATCAGCGTTCACAGGTCGAGACACATTTTGTACGGATGTTTCTCGATCATGATTCAGGTGAGATGGGTGGGGAGATCATTACCGGGCGGCTGGCCGGTTTTCGTCTGAGCCAGCTGGATCAATCCCAGCTGGCAGCACTCTGGCAGGAGTATGTTGCAGTGGACTCTGAGTCGGCGGCGCTGCTGGAGGCCTATCTCGACCATGCCCACGGTGAAGGGTGGCGCGACCAGTGCGGTGCCAAGGCGAGCCATGAAAGCAGCAGTGCGCCGCCATCCAGCGGCCGCATGAGTCTGGAAGAGGCGTGTAAGATTCTGGGTGTTGAAGAGGGGGCGGATCGTGAAGCGATTATTGCTGCCCATCGCCGCCTGGCACAGAAGGTGCACCCAGACCGGGGCGGGTCAAACTACCTTGCTGCCCAGATCAATCGGGCAAAAGAGGCTCTGTTGAAGGGGTGATCAATGATGGAGAACAACTCAGCAGCAGCGTTCATCCAGCTAAAAAACCTGACCCGGATCTATCATCAGGGTGAGCGGCAGCAGCTTGTGCTGGACGGGATCTGTGGAGAGATCCAGCGAGGTGAGGCGGTTGCACTGCTGGGGCGCAGTGGTTGTGGCAAATCTACACTGCTGAACCTTATTGGTGGTATCGACCAGCCGGATGCGGGCGATATTGTTATCAATGGCAGCTGCATCAACCGTATGGATGAGCATGGGCGCACCCTGTTCCGGCGTCGCCATATTGGCTTTATCTACCAGTTTTTCAATCTGATACCGACCTTGACGGTGGTCGAGAACCTGCTGCTGCCGCTGGAGCTGAACGGCTGGGATCTGGCAGAAGGCCGCCGGCGCAGCATGGCGTTGCTGGAAGAGGTGGGGCTTGCCCAGCGAGAGGCCAGCTACCCGGATCAGCTCTCGGGTGGAGAACAGCAACGGGTGGCCGTGGCTCGCGCCCTGGTGCACCGGCCTGCCCTGGTGCTGGCCGATGAACCGACAGGCAACCTGGATGCTGAGAGCGGCCAGCAGGTATTGGA
>JAKISI010000089.1 GCA_021648685.1 Candidatus Polarisedimenticolaceae bacterium | reverse complement strand
CTGCCACCAAACAACCTCACATCCTTGCTCAGCTCGGTGTTGTCGAGGGACTCTGGGGGAAATTCAAACCCATCGTAGCCTATGGAGCAGACTACAAAACCACCAGCATTCCAAAAGATAAGATTGAGGTGCTGGCCAACACCAACCTGCCACTGCTCAAAGAGATGAACAAAGCCGTTGGCATGTATGCAAAAGAGGCAGCTAAATAAGCACTTAGCTCAAAAAGGAGCAGCTGCCATATCTATTTCAGCTGCTCCTTTTAGGGGGAACCTGAATTAATCAGCGTTTTCTCAGGGTTAACTACTCGGATCTACCAAGGGGACACAGATGACCATAAAACAGAAAATGCTAGGCGGAGGCATCGTAATCAGCATACTGCTGGCCTGTGTACTCATGTTAACGATCTTTTCATTCACTAACCTGAGCAGTGGCTTTTCACAAGTTGTGGAAAAATCCGCTACCGGGGTTACCAATTCACGCGCTACCGAGTCCAGTCTGGTGAAGGCTGACCGTCACCTCTCCCAGGTTTCAGGTGAGATGCTGGCCGTGGTCGATGATATCAACCGCACCAACATGACCGTCCGGGTGCTGGAACGCAAGATCAAGCAGCTCTCGGCAACCCTGAATGAGCTGGTAACCGAGGCCACTGAAATTGGCAAAGAACTGCCCGAAGGATTAGCCAAGGATAACCTGGATGACCTGACCGATACCATAGGTGACATCGAAGAGTCCATGCGCAGAGAGGCCCTGGTCAGCCTGGGATCAACGGTCGATAAAATGCGGGAGTTTACCCAGCATATCGATACTCAGGTCACTGAAATCAACCAGCTCTCCGGTGAGTTGAATCACATTAAAACACTCAGCTCAGAGGTGGTCTCCGCCAATCAGGATATCCAGTCCCTGGCCGAAGGTTCCAGTGATGAGATCAGCCTGTCACAGAATATCATCAGCATGGTTCTGGGGATTCTGGTACTGCTGAGCCTGGGGGGTGTTTTATTGATCACTGGCAGCATCACCAAGCCACTCAACCGGGCGGTTGAGATTGCGGGTGCCATTGCCAACGGCAAGCTGGATAACCGCATAGATATTAAAAGCCAGGATGAGGTGGGACAGCTGCTCAGCGCCCTCAAAACCATGCAGAAGAATATCAAGGAGCAGATCGAAACCGAACGGCAGTATGCGGCGGAGACTAACCGCATTAAAGTGGCACTGGACAATGTCTCCGGCAACGTCATGGTGGCAGATGCCGATAACACCATCATCTATCTCAACAAAGCGGTGCAGAAACTGTTCCTGGATGCACAAGAGGATATCAGGCAGGTTCTGCCAAACTTTGATGCCAACAAGATACTGGGCAGCAATGTGGATATCTTCCATAAAAACCCGGCACATCAGCAGGGACTGCTGGCCAATTTAAGTGGCCGCTTTGAGTCTGAGTTCCCGATTGGCTCCCGCACCATGCGCATCATCGCCAACCCAGCCATTGATGCCGACGGCAATCACATGGGAACGGCCGTGGAATGGAGTGACCGCACCCAAGAGCTGGCCGTAGAACAAGAGGTGGAAAATATCGTAGCTGCCGCACGCAACGGCAACCTTAGCCAGCGCATTGATCTCACTGGCAAGACCGGCTTCTTCAACAAACTGGGGGGCGGCATCAATGAGCTGCTGGAGGTGACCGACCAGGTCATCAGCCAGACCATCAGCGTGCTCGAAGCTCTCTCAAAGGGCGACCTTACCCAGCGGGCCAATACAAGCTACGGAGGCTCTTTTGGCAGCCTGGCTGATAACATCAACCAGACCATTGACCAGTTGAACCAGACGGTTGCTCAGATTCTCAGCTCCAGCAGCATTATCTCCAGCTCCTCGGAAGAGATCTCCAGCGGCAACGACAACATGTCCCAGCGAACCGAATCGCAGGCCTCCTGTCTGGAGGAGACTGCATCCACAATGGAACAGTTCACCAGCGCCTCCAGGCAGAGTGCTGAAAACGCCAAACAGGCCAGCTGCTCTGCAAAATCAGCACAGGAGCTGGCAGAAAAAGGGGGCAGTGTTGTCAGTGAAGCGGTTGCGGCCATGGGTGAAATCAACAACGCCAGCAACCGGATTGCAGACATCATCAGCGTCATTGATGACATCGCTTTCCAAACCAATCTGCTGGCGCTGAATGCCTCTGTCGAGGCTGCCAGAGCTGGTGAGCAGGGTCGGGGCTTTGCCGTAGTGTCCAGCGAAGTGCGTAATCTGGCAGGCCGTAGCGCTACCGCTGCAAAGGAGATCAAAAGTCTTATTCAGGACAGTGTTGAAAAGGTCAATGCCGGGACAACGCTGGTCAACCGTTCTGGCGAGACCCTGGTTGAGATTGTCACCGCAGTGAAACAGGTCGGCACAGCAGTCGCAGAGATTGCCGCAACGGCTCAGGAGCAGTCACTGGGGATAGCACAGGCCAATCAGGCCGTCACTCAGCTGGATGAGATGACGCAACAAAATGCCGCTCTGGCAGAGGAGACATCAGCCGCCAGCCACTCCCTCAACAATCAAGCCACCGACATGGCCAACATTATGAGCTTCTTTAGAACCTCGAACAGCTAACACATCTGTTTTTCACAGGTGGGGATGAGTATGCGTGCGTCAGCGAGTAGCCCGGATGAAACAAAGTGAAATCCGGGAGGTTTGATGCTATTCCATCCTGGATTTTGCTACGCCCCATCCAGGCTACCTTGCTATCACCTTGCGCCGAGTGGACAGGCAGGTTTTGTACTGGCAAAAGGGGCGTTGACTTCCAAAACATCGGGCGAAGGCGAGATCAGAAAAGCACTGGTTGAAGCGGGTTTGATTGCATCGTCAGCCTGCCTGCCAAACTGTTTCTCAATACCCAAATACCTGCCTCGTTATGGTTTATGAGCCGTAACCGAGCCAATGGCAAGTTTCGCGACCGACGCAATAAAATCCTGTTTATTGATGCCCGCAATATGGGGCATTTAATCAATCGTCGCCCCCGTGAACTATCTGCAGAAGATATACAAACCATTGCAGGCACGTATCACAATTGGCGCAATGTACAAGGAGGTACAAGTGTCGCGGGAGCGACCAATCTTGAAATTGAGTATCGCAGTAGATTTATTGTTTCCTGATTTAAACTGGAATGATGTAAAAATACACGTAGCCAAAAAAGCTGGTAATACTCGCCCCAATACCGCTACCATTGGTTCTGTTCATTGGTTATCTAACCTTTATTTGAGGAGAGAAAAATCATGCAAATGAGCAAAAACGGGCGGAAACTACTCGCTGAATGGGAAGGTTTCGAAACCGCGGCGTACAAAGACTCCGCCGGTCTGGACACCATCGGCGTCGGACATTTGATTACCAAAACCGAATCGGGATCCGGGGAAATCGAAATCAACGGAGAGCCGATCAAGTATGCGGACGGGCTGACGGAGGCTCAGGTGTACGCCCTTTTGGGTCAGGACCTACAGAGGTTCGACAAGGCCGTGAGTGAAAGCGTGAAGACGCCCCTGAATCAAAACCAGTTTGACGCCCTGGTTTCTTTCTCCTTCAATGTGGGGGTCTGGAATTTTAAATCCAGCACGTTGTTGAAGAAACTCAACGAGGGGGATTACGTGGAGGTTCCCAACCAGCTGCGGCGTTGGAACAAGGCCGGGGGCAAGGTGGTTCAGGGGCTGGTCAACCGTAGGGAAAAGGAGATCAATCTTTGGGAGAGTTAGGCTCTCGCGGCCCCGTCATTTTGCAGGATATCAAGAAACGCGAACGCCCGGGGAGGAATGCCGCGGGGCGGAAGCCGCAACCACAGCGCCCCGCTTTTTTCTTGCTTCTCCTTTTATGGGCAGCGGGTTTGGCGACGGGCTTCGGCCCAATCGAGCAATCGCCATCCATAACGGGCGCTTGGGTTGTCGCGGACTACAAAATTCCGGGGGTCTCCGCCATGAGCAGGGAGGTGGCCGCCTCTTGGATCGGCCAAAGGGCCGTTTTTTCGGAGGGGAAGGCCTCTTTCGGGAAATGGGTTTGCGAAGGGGCCGTTTATCGGCGGGGCTCCATGGAGGCCCTGGATTTTCACATTGATTTTCGCATCCATCCGCGTTCCCTGGGTTTCGGCGAAGGGTCTGTGGAAACCCTGCGGATTCATTGCGGCACCGGGGAGTGGGCGGCGCCGGGGAGCTTCCTCCTGCGGACGGGCGCGGATGAGCTGTTCACGGTGTGGGACGGTGTTTTTTTTCTGCTTCGCAGAGAGGGCGGGGCTATATATGGTTCGCCCCGCGATGCAAGGAAAAAGTTCGTTTGTGACAAAAAGAATATTGCTCCCATATATCCGGTCTTTTGATGAGGTACTTTATGGCCTCTGGCCCTGATGGAGTCCGCGCATCCCCACCTCATCAGGTCTTCGGCCTCTCAATGGATCCTAGACCCTAATATCGCTACCAGTCATGCGCTAACCTGATAATTTTCATATAGATGAGGTGATAATTTAAAGTTAAGCGCCAACATGTTTTTGGATATAATTGAATTTCCTACAAAACAACATATCCAGATGAAGGCGCTTAACGAATGCAAAAGCCTACCCGATTGA
>JAKISI010000042.1 GCA_021648685.1 Candidatus Polarisedimenticolaceae bacterium | reverse complement strand
GATCCGTCAAAAGCTGGAAAACCAGCAGCGCATTACCGTGAGCTTATCCTGTGAAGCGGGCAAGCGACTGCATATCCGCAAGGCCACGCGTGCAGAGCCGCATCAGAAGGTGATTTATGACGCCTTGGGTATCTCTTCGCAACCTGGCTCCGTTCAAAAAACAGCGGCCTGATCTTCCAAAAAACAAAACAGTTAAATCCGTAGTGCCATAAGAGGCGCTGCGCGCAGGCTAACTGTCTGTTTTTTAAAGCATTGTTGTCAGTGAAATCGGAAGATGGGTTCAGATCATCCAAAATGCCCGTCACAACATCTTTAAAGAGCTGTTGTAAGACAAAAATTATCGCCTATCCGGCACCAAAGCTGCGGACTCCATATCATATGCATACTCACTAATCGTCCCGTCTTTGATCCTTTCAACCACCTCATCAATCACAAACAGCGGCACCAGAAACCACTCCCTGGGAACAACCGGATGCCCAAACCGATCATTAATTTCAATATCTAGCCGCGCACCATTAAAAAATTTGTGAATGAGGTTTTCCAGCTTTGATCGGCTAATGTTGTAGAGCGTATATTCTGCCACCACCTCAACCTCAGCCATTAAGAAGGTGGGATCAAGTTTGGCGTTGGCAATACGCTTCTCAACGCTGCCACGGGTGACGCCAATCTTATGGATGACATCACGGCTTTTATCGATAACCGGGTGATCAGATTGACTGCGTAGCACATAGATTGTGCCACTGGCCAGCTCTTCACCCTCCATCACGCCAGAAAACAGAGGCCCTGGTGAGTTGTCAGCAATCCGCCGCCCTGCGGGGTCTTTATTAAGCGCTCGCTGCAGTGAGCGCATGAGCAGATCACTCTCAGTACCATTGTCATAAATTACCCGTAAACGGGCATCTGGGCGGCCATGTTCGCCAATAAACTCCTCACCTTTTTCGGCAACATAAGCTTTCTGGCCAGAGAGAATAAAAAAGTCACTTTCCAGAATTTCCGCATAATCTCTGAACGGTTTTATCTCCCTAACCTCATTCTCAATCTCTGTTTGAACCGCTTCAAACAGAGGTTTGAATTTATCAAACTCTTTGCAAGGTGTGCGATTTGCAATCTCCTCCGCCGCTCTGATTTCAGCACGAGACCTAACATGCTTAAGATGAGTCACATCCCCTTTGCCGGGTGTTGGCACGCCTAACTGCGTTAACAGCTCATCATCATCCAACTCATCAAGGGCAGGTTCCACGCCCTGGTAAGCGTCATCCAGCAGCCCTTGATGATCTAAATCCTGAAGCCGTTCCCGGCACTCTGTCTGCTTACGAATCTGATCCAGTCGCATCGCATAAAGCCGCTCAAAAATATCGTTCTCTTCGCCATGTTCTGGCACACGACCCTGCTGTTCAACAAAACGTTGAATCTCTTCAAATCCGGCGATAATGCGTTCCTCTTTGGCTGAACGCACTTCTTTCTTTTCTGGCGCAATATCAACACCAAGCTCGCCCAATAAGTCGAGGTCGGATTTATCAATCACCCTTCGCCTCCTTAGCCTTTTGCTGTAAGCAGGCGATACCCTCAGCCATGCGTTTTTCCCAGGGGTCTTGAGAGGTGATCGATGGCAGCCGGTTGCGCTCTTGCTTAAACTTCAAGGCACGTTTAGCCAGTTCACGCGCCTCTTCCAGAGACAGGTTGATACGTTTAGCAGCAATCACTGCGGCCACCTGCTTCAAGCTCTCTTCAGTCATGGCCTTAGAAAGCACCGCATAGGCTTCACTGAATGGATTAATACGATCAATCAGATCGATATCCAGATCACGCACATCCATGGCAAATTTGCGCACCCCGTCGATCAGGGCCGTGTTGCCGCTCTTTAGCAACTCATCACTGCCGTTCACAACCTCTTTAGCCTTTTGCGTCAGATTAAGGGCGGCAATCGCATGTTGGCGAACCGCCTCCTGATCTTCATCATCCAGCTCTGGATATCTCTCTTTCACAATCATCGCCATGCGCACCTGGGTCAGCTCTTCAGGCACCATCTCTTCATCAAACAGGCCGCGCTCAAGGGTGGTTTTGTCTTGCACAAAGGCAGTAATCACCTCATTCAGATCTTGTTGGCAGATACGTTGGGCATCATCACTCTTCGGCGCGACCAGCCCCTTAATCTCAATCTGGAACTGGCCGGAGGATTCATTAAATCCGACGTTACTGACCGCTGGATCGTAGCCGTTCTTGCCATAATCATACCCCTCAACTGGGCCACTCTGGTTGTTTTTAGGGGTGAAATTAAACTTGGGCGCAAGCACCTGCTCCATCAACAGGCTGGCGGCAATGGCTTTCAGGGTATCGTTGACCGCATCCACCACCGCCTCTTCCTCAGCATTGGGTTCTGCAATCAGGTTGGTAAAGCGGGCGTGGGTTTTGCCTTCGGCATCGCGGGTGGCACGACCGATGATCTGAATAATCTCGGTCAGGCTAGAGCGATAGCCCACCGTCAGCGCATGTTCGCACCAGATCCAGTCGAAGCCCTCTTTGGCCATGCCCAGCGCAATGATGATATCCACATGGTCGCGGTTATGCTTGGCCTCTGGCCGCTTTAACGCGGTGGACACCTTATCGCGTTTGGCCGCATCATCATCCACCAGGTCAGCAATTTTGATGATTTTGCCATTCGCCGCCTCAACCAGATGAAAGCCGGTTTCAGGATCAATCCCTTTCCAGTTGCCCAGCTCCTCAATAATATGCTCGACCTCTTTGATCTTGTCTTTGGTGCTTTCACGCGAATTGACGTTGGGGATATGGATAATGGTCTTTTCATTGGCATCCAGCACACTCAAAATCTCATCCGAATAGGCACCGGAATAGAAGTAATAACCGATATCCAGTGTCTTCAGATACTCATAACCGTTAAGCTGTTCGTAGTAGGTGTAGGTCACCGACTCAAAATTGGCTTCATCACCGGGCGACAGCACCGCCTCCGCATCCCCGCGAAAGTAGGAGCCGGTCATGGCGACAATATGCACCTTGTCGCGGGCGATAAACTGACCAAGATGAGCACCCAGCTTATTGTCCGGGTTGGCGCTAACATGGTGAAACTCATCCACCGCAATCAATCGGCTATCAAATACCTCGATGCCAAAACGATCCACCGCAAAGCGCAAGGTGGCGTGGGTACAGACCAGCACTTTGTCATCACTCTCTAAAAATGCCTTTACGGAATTGACCTTGCCGCCCTCCTCCCCCGGCGCATTACAAAGGTTCCATTTCGGTGCTACCTGCCAGTCTGCCCAAAAGCCAAACTGACTCAGTGGTTCATTATTAAAACTGGCACCGATGGCCTTCTCCGGCACCACGATAATCGCCTGCTTCAGCCCCTGGTTATGCAGCTTGTCCAGCGCGATAAACATCAGCGCCCGGCTTTTACCCGAGGCGGGTGGTGACTTGATCAGCAGATACTGCTCGCCGCGCTTCTCATAGGCGCGCTCCTGCATGGCGCGCATCCCCAACTCGTTGGATTTTTTCGAACTGCCTGTGCGGGCATAGTTAACCGAGACGTGGGGAATGGATTTATGTCTCATCATATTTCCCTATTCGTAAACCTGATCATGGTTGCCAATATCGACAAGGATAATGTCATTCTCCCGTATGACCATCTCCAGGACGATGCGATAACTCATGGTGATTGAGACGGAAGACAAGCCGCTGAGCCGACCCTGCAAGCCGTGTAACCTGAGTGACGGGTGGTTGGGGTTAAGCTCCAGCAGTTCCAGTGTTTTTTGGTATTGCTTACGCACTTCGGGGTGCTTTTTCAAAAACTTTTTAGCGCGTCGAACATAACTGTCAGGGAAAACGAGCCTATACATCGGCTACCCGTTGCATGTGTTCGGCCACCGTCTCCGTGGTGCAGCGACCCGCCTCGACATCGGCTTTGGCCTCTTGTACGGCAATAGCCAGCTCGTATTCACGCAACTTGGCGTATTTATCCAAATCCATCACCACATAGCGGTCTTGGCCACGCACCGAGATAATCACCTCTTCATCCACCTTGAGACGCGCCTCTACTGCCGAGATGCCCCTGGTTTTAAGCTCATTTGCCGTCACTGTGTTCACTGTTTTCCTCCAACACCAAAAATACGATTGATAGCACTGTTAAGTATACGACTAATCGCATGATTTCGACAGTTTCCTCATTCCCACACTCCTGCGTGGGAATGCATACGGCGGTGAAAAGAATAACCTGCGGTATGGGTTCCCACGGAGGACCGTGGGAACCAGAGCAGCGGTCATTGCTTGGCGGCTCTCTTTTTGGGTTTACTGCTCTTGCCGTGATCCGCCGTCATCCTGGTGTAGAGATCAAACAGCTTCTCCAACCGCTCGGTATCGTTTTTAAAACGGCGACCGATGTAGATGCGCTCCAGCGCCTCGTCGTTGCGCTCATGGGCGCGGCGCAGATTGTCGGGCATCTTATCGGGGGCGTAGAGATCGGCAATGGTGGCGGGGAAATGGGCTTCGCGTGCCAGCAGGATATCTTCGGCGCAGCGGGTGAGATCGGTTTTGTTTTTTTCGGTGAGGGTGGGAACGGGGAAGGTGTTCCAGCCGAGGGTGTTGGAGTAACGAAAATCCGTCTTCATCTTTCCGCATACAGTTGCGATCCAGATGAGGTGGATGCGGGAAGCGATTAGGGCCATGTTCCAGAGGGGGGCGTCGTAGAGGCCGAAAGCTAGATTAGTAAGAATGCTACCTTTTGAAAGCAATCCAACAGGCAGATAAGACCGTGACTCTGAAGACACACTTGGCACAATAATCACGACCTCTTGGCCAGATTGACGACATTCCATAAATGCATGAGATCGATCAGCAGCAACCCTTGTCGCTTTTTTTGGGCTACTTAGTCGAAATTGGCGTACCTTTGACACTCGATCAGCGATCATTGGATAAGCAAGAGCGTCATCAACCTCATTATCAGATATCCAGTAACAATATCGCTGTGTTCCTCGAATAAATTCTGCGCTACCTAAAACAGGCCTGATAAATTTTTTACGCGCATTTTTTTCAATATTATTAAGCTCAGGATCACTTCCGTCTACTAACAAGTGGCCTCCATCAACAGGACCACTCCCTTTTTCCATATTTCCAAGAAAGCTGGAGATATTTTTCTTTGATGGACTGATTGAGACATTTGGAGCAGATACTAAATAAGCATTTATATTAGAGACATTCCGCTCTACTAGCTTTCCCAAATCATCGTCTGAATACAATGATCGCTCGATTTTAGCATGTTGAGAAATGCCAACAATTACAACCGTAACCCCAGCATTATGGCTAGCCAGATTAGCCCATTTAAACGATGTGTGCGCAAAATGGATTTCAGCGTTTGTTGCAAAAATCAGCGGCCAAAGAATCGGCACTTGTTGCCCCTGACAAATCGAATTGGTGCTTACAAAGGCTGATGCTGCATTGGTCACAACCCCATAATCAGCCGCTTTCATAAACCAGCCCGTCACGTAATCGAGTGACTTCCAGCTTTTTGTACGCCCGTCAAAGATTCCTTTTAAATCCTCTTTTTGTTCCTTTGATTGCCATGTACTACCCAAATAGGGCGGGTTGCCACAGATATAGGTCTCTGCCTCTTGCCTATCAAACTCGATATCTGATTGCTCTGGAACATCATCAAACAGATCCTTACGCACCTGTTCAACCGGCTTTGTTGGCGGACAAACCTCCAACCAATCCATGCGCAAGGCATTGCCCTGATGAATCTGCCCGGTCTTTTTCAGCGGCAGCACCAGCGCTTTGGCCTCTTTTTGCCCGATCAAGCGCACATCACACTGAAACTCGGCAATCAGCAGCGAGAGTCGCGCTACCTCGACGGCAAAATCCTTCAGCTCGATGCCGTAAAAGTTCTCCAGCTTGATCGAGGATTTTTGGTTGGCCTCTTGGCGGCGGCGCAGGATTTCAGCCTCAATCTCGCGCATCTGGATATAGGCGATCACCAGAAAATTGCCCGAGCCACAGGCGGGGTCAAACACACGGATATTGGCGATACGTTTACGCAGGTTGAGCAGTTTGCGGGCGTTATCGCCAGCTTGTTGCAGTTGTTCGCGCAGTTCATCCAGAAACAGCGGATTGAGCACCTTGAGAATATTGGGCACGCTGGTGTAGTGCATGCCCAGCTCGCCGCGCTCGTCATCATTGGCCACCGCCTGAATCATCGAGCCGAAGATATCCGGGTTGATCTCTTTCCAGTTGAGGCGACCGGCATGCAGCAGGTAGGAGCGGGCGATGCGGCTAAAGCGCGGTATCTCTTTACTGCCCGCAAACAGGCCGCCGTTGACGTAGGGAAAGGTATCGGCCCAGCGGGGCAGATTGGCGCTGGCGCGATCTTCGATAGGGGTATCCATGGCGCGAAACAGTTCGCCCAGTACCTGCTCGGTATTATCTGAACGGCTGTCGCTCATCTGTTCGATGGTGGCGGTAAAGAGGTTGTCGCCGTTGAATATGTCGGTATCTTCGGCAAAGAAGCAGAAGATCAACCGCGCCATGAAGTGATTCATGTCATGACGGCGGGCATCAGAGACCCAATCTTCATTTACTTTCAGCAGCTCAACATAGAGGCGATTCAAACGACCGGTGGCCTGAATGTCGATGGGGTTGTTGCGAATCTGTTTGACGGTGGTAATGCCCGCCAGGGGCAGGAAGAAACCGAAGTGGTTGGGAAAATCCTGATAAGCACAGGCGATCGTTTCACCCGTGGTGAGGTCTTCCGCCTCCAGATCAACCCCATCTGTAGCCAACACAAACTTGGCCTTGGCCTTACGGGTAGTGGGACTGGCTTTGAGCAGGCCGAGTGTGCTGGTTACATCCCCGCCACCGCACACCGCAATATGAATATTGCTGCGTTGCAGTACACCACCTTCAATATCAGAGGCATTGGAGGAGCCGGTTTTAAGACGCTTGATGGTGGTCTTTTTATTACCAAAGGCCTCCAAAAAGGCAAACGGGAATGCCTGCGCATCGAACAGTTGTTCGGCTAAGTGGGTAATGGCTTCTTCTATTTCAACAGCGTTCAATGTGGCTTACTCCAATGTTCCGCTGTTAGCTCCGCTGTACGGGGTCAATTTATTACCATCCGTCGTCAACAGTTGCAGCAACTGGATATGCACAAACAACTTCTCTCTGCCTGCTTTTTCTTCTCGCAATACACCAATATCACACAGCGCTTTTAAGTACTTTGAAACCATTTCACGGTGGCCGATCCCTGCATCAACCAGATTGCCGATACGGCAGTAGGGCTGGATGAAGATTTGGTCAATCAGTTCCCGACTGTAAATAGCGGGATTTTGCTGGCGCACATAATCAACGGCCTGCTCTTGCAGCTGACGTACCGCGTGTATCTTCGCGGTGATCCAATGGACGGTCTCTTTGAAGGTGGCGCGCCCGAGAGGATTCGAACCTCTGACCTCCGCCTCCGGAGGGCGGCACTCTATCCAGCTGAGCTACGGGCGCATATCTGTTTTGCAGGTGGGGATGCAACAGAGGCGTATACTACATTGTGCTGCTTATGGCGTCTATTCACCCTGCCCAAACTTTCTTTCAACCAGAAGCTGAATCACTCAGCAGCAACGCAACAGCAGGCTCTAAATTCATGCAATATCAACAACTTCTAATTCAAAATTAAGGTGTTTTCCAACCATTGGATGATTTGCATCTACCGTAATTGTCTCCTCATTTATCTCTTTTATGGACAATATACAGGAGTGCCCATCCGGCCCTTGGGCCTGAAGTTCAAGACCAATTTTCAGATCCATCTCTTCTGGAAAATCTGCACGCGGCACCTCATGGATCAGCTCCGGATTATGCTCGCCATAACCCTCTTCAGGCGGGATACTTATCCTCTTTTTCTCTCCAACGGCCATCCCTTCCAGCCCTTTATCAAAGCCGGGAATGGTCTCTCCAGCACCAATCTTGACAATAAGTGGGGTCTGCCCCACTGATGAATCGAACTGGGTGCCATCATCAAAGGTGCCGGTGTAATGAACTTTAACGGTATCGCCTCTCTTTGCCTGGGTCATGCTTTGCCCCTCAATTAATAAAGTCGGTTATAGGAGCTCCACATCAGGACTCCTGTTTCTAAAAGTGTGAATTATCTCAAATAATCCATAGAGATTCAGTGCCTTTTGTTCCTTTAGCCACTGGCTCTTTCAGTCCTGGAGGGCAATACTTATAGTTAGGTAATTGAATTTATTAGCTAATGGATATATTTTCTGCACCAGCCTTTCGGATCTCCCCCCTCGCCAAGCAGGCCTTTGGCGAGAAGCAGAAGTTCACCCATACCTCTGAAACCGCCACAGAGGCCACTCGCCCAGAGAAAAAAGGCCGCCCGAAAGAGGCTGAAAACCAAGCAATCATTCAGCCTGAGCTGCAAAAATTAAAGCACCGTGACCGCCAGGTACGCACCCATGAGGCAGCCCATATCACCGCTGGCGGCTCTCTGATACGCGGTAGTGCCAATTTTAAATATCAGCAGGGTGCCGACGGTGTCCGTTATGCGGTTGGGGGCGATGTCTCTATTGATGTTTCAAAAGGGAGAGACCCTTATGAAAACCTGCAAAAGGCCAGGGTCATTCAACGTGCTGCGCTTGCACCGGCCAACCCTTCTGCCACAGACCATACGGTAGCGGCACAGGCCACGCAAATGGCAGCCATTGCCCGTATTGAGATAGCCCGTCTGAACCGGGAACAGGGGGCGACACCAGCTCAGCTCAATACCTCGGCTGGTGTCGCCCAATATCAGCGAATGGAAAGAGAAACCGGTGCCGAAACATATCAGCTGAACGAATATGCTTAATCCTTCTTTTTAGCGCGCTTCCGTTCCCCAGATTTTTTACCTTTAGGCTTCTGCCCTCTTGGCGGTGCAGCTTTTTCGCCAGTGGATGAGATGCGCAGCTGTTGGCCACAGACCATCACCTTTTTCAGATGCTTCTCAATCTCTTTGGGCATCCCTTCCGGCAGGTCTACCGTGCTATGGGTATCATGAATGCCAATATAGCCGATATGCTTTCCTTCAACACCCGCCTCGTTGGCAATTGCCCCCACTATTTCACGCGGTGTAGCCCCATGCTGGCGGCCAACCTCTATCCGGTAACGGGTTCGAGGCAGGTCATCCCCAGCCGCTTCAGGCTTGCCGTACCCCTTTTTTTCTCTGTGCCCTCTTGGTTCAGAACGGCTGTCAGTGCGTTTTTTGGCCGCAGGCGCTTTTATCTCTTTTACGACAAAGGGGCGTTCACGCTGGCTAAGAAACGTGAGTGCTGCAGCGATATCCGTTACGCTCATCTCCTGTTCATTTTCGATCCGGCTGACCAGCCGGTAGTAGAAATCCAGATCCTGATTGATGGTTGTGTCACGCAGGAGCTGCATAAACTGTTCAATACGGTGCTCACCCAGGTCATCGGCCGATGGCAGTGACATGGGGGGTATTTTCTGGCGTATCGCGCGCTCGATGGATTTGAGCAGATGACGCTCACGGGGCGACACAAAGAGCAGCGCCTTGCCTTTGCGCCCTGCCCGCCCAGTACGGCCAATGCGGTGGACATAGGCCTCTGGATCATTGGGGATATCGTAGTTAACCACATGGCTTACCCGCTCGACATCCAGCCCACGAGCCGCGACATCCGTTGCTACGACAATATCCAGTTTGCCGTTTTTCAGGCGACCCACCGTCCGCTCACGCATGGCCTGATTCATATCGCCATGCAGTGCCTCCGCAGAGAACCCATGCGCCTCCAGCTTTTCTGCCACTTCGACCGTTGCTGTTTTGGTACGCACAAAAACCAGCATGGCATCCAGTGTTTCCACCTCTAGCACCCGTGTCAATGCATCCATTTTATGGAAGGGGGTGACCACGCAGTGGAGCTGCTCGATGGTGGTGACGGTCTCTGTTTTAGAGGCGACTTTAATCTCAACCGGGTCATTCAGATATTTCCGGGCAACATTGCGGATGGCCTTTGGCATGGTCGCAGAGAAGAGTGCCACACGCCGATCCGCTGGTGCCTGCTCAAAGATCCATTCGATATCATCGATGAATCCCATGTTCAGCATCTCATCCGCCTCGTCCAGCACCAGGGTTTTAAGCCCTTTCAGCGAAAGGGTGCCACGCCGCAGATGATCCATGACCCGACCGGGGGTTCCCACAATCACATGGGCGCCACGTTTGAGCTGCCGCAGCTGGGTGGAGATGGCCGCGCCGCCATATAGTGGCAGAACATGGAACCCTTTCATGCCATGCGCATAGCTCTGAAAGGCCTCCGCAACCTGAAGCGCCAGCTCTCGGGTAGGTGCCAGCACAAGTGCTTGCGGTTCACGCTGTTTCAGATCGATGTCACTCATTACCGGCAGCGCAAATGCAGCGGTTTTGCCCGTGCCTGTTTGCGCCTGCCCCAAAAGATCTCTCCCCTCCATGAGATGGGGGATACACAGCTCCTGAATAGGGGTCGGCGTTTCGTAGCCAAGGCCTGTAACCGCCTTTAGAACAGTGGCAGGAAATCCAAATCGGTCAAAACCGATGGATGCAGAAGCGGAATCCATGGGGGCACCTCAAGTCAGGGGGGAACAAAAATAGCAGCCATATTTGGTAAATATGGCCTAAAAGGGACTGCATCATAACAGATTAGCAGTTGGAACCGTAGCAATTGGCTCATTAAAGCCCTAACCTCCGTTCAACCTGGAAAGGCCGGATGGATATATGTTCATGGCGTAAGATATTGATTCAATTAGCGTAACAAAAAAGCCCGCGGCCTCCTTGATTGGTGATGGGGATCTTTTTTATACAGCCAGGCGGATCAAGGGCCTGTGTCATGTGTGTGCGTTCAACTGGTTTTTCCAGGGGGTTTTGATGGTAAAATGCCCCACTATGCAACCTGCCCACCAGATCCTGAAAACCACCTTCGGCTATAGCGAGTTCCGGCATAACCAGGCAGATATTATCCAGTCACTGCTGGATGGAGAGGATGCCTTCACCCTGATGCCCACTGGTGGTGGTAAATCCCTCTGCTACCAGATCCCGGCGCTGCTGCGCGATGGGGTGGGGGTAGTGATCTCACCGCTGATTGCCCTGATGCAGGATCAGGTAAACGCGCTCAGGCAACTGGGCATTCGGGCGGATTTCCTCAACTCCACCCTGGATCAAACCCAGCAGCGACAGATAGAGCAGAGCCTGCTGGATGGAGAGCTGGATCTCATCTACATCGCCCCTGAGCGGCTGATGACAGGGCGGATGCTCGGCCTGCTGGATCGCATCCAGATCGCACTGTTTGCGATTGATGAGGCGCACTGCGTCTCCCAGTGGGGGCACGATTTCCGCAAGGAGTACCAGCAGCTCTCCATCCTGCACGAACGCTACCCCGGTGTGCCACGAATTGCCCTGACAGCAACCGCAGACCAGCGCACCCGCAGCGAGATCATCAGCCAGCTGAATCTGCAACAGGCCAGGGTATTCCTCAACAGCTTTGATCGTCCCAACATTCACTATGCGGTCGGTGAAGGGCAGAATGCCAGGGAGCAGCTGTGGCGATTCATTCAGCGTGAACACCCGCAGGATGCCGGCATCATCTACTGCCTGTCACGCAAAAAGACCGAGAGCACTGCCCAGTGGCTTGCCGCCAAGGGACGCACAGCACTGCCCTATCATGCCGGCCTGCCCAGCGGGATGCGGCAGCAGCACCAGGAGCGCTTCCTGCGTGAAGAGGGGGTGATCATTGTCGCCACCATCGCCTTTGGCATGGGGATCGACAAGCCGGATGTACGCTTCGTGGCGCATCTCAACCTGCCCAAAAGCATCGAGGCCTACTATCAGGAGACCGGCCGCGCCGGGCGAGATGGGGAGCCTGCCAACGCCTGGATGGCCTATGGGTTACAGGATGTCATCACACTGCGCCAGATGATGCAGGAGGGAGATGCCGAGGAGCAGTTCAAACGCATCTCACTGCAGAAACTGGAGGCGATGCTGGGGCTTTGCGAACTCATCAGCTGCCGTCGCCAGGCTCTGCTGGCCTACTTTGACGAGACACTGGCAACACCTTGCGGCAACTGCGATAACTGCACCAGCCCACCGCAAACCTGGGATGGCACTGTCACAGCACAAAAGGCACTCTCGACCGTATACCGCACCCAGCAGCGCTTCGGGGTCAACTACATCATTGATGTGCTGGTGGGCAAGGATGATGAGCGCATCCGCAAGAACCGGCATGACCAGATCAGCACCTACGGCATCGGGAATGAACACACCGGGGTAGAGTGGCGCAGCATCTTTCGTCAGCTGATTGCCCAGGGCTATCTCAGCGTGGATGTCGATGGCTATGGCGCACTCAAACTCACCGAAAAATGCCGCCCCCTGCTGCGCGGTGAACAGCAGCTGGAGCTGCGCAAGATCACCAAACCGGAAAAGATCAAAAAGGAGAAGGGAGCACGCAAGCAGCAGGATCTGCGCTCCATTGACGAGCCACTGTTTGAGGCGCTACGCGCTCTGCGTCTCAGCCTGGCTCAGGAACAGGGGGTGCCGCCCTATGTGATCTTTCATGACACCACCCTGACCGAGATGGCCCGAGCCCGCCCTGCCACAGCGGATGCGATGCGTTATATATCTGGCGTGGGTGAACAGAAGCTCAAACACTATGGGGTGCAATTTCTGCAGGAGATTGCCAAACACCCCCTGCCTGAACTGCTCGACAATAGCCTGAGCGACACCATCAATGAGACCCTGGCGCTGCATCAGCAGGGCAAAGATGCCGAGACCATTGCCCGGGAGCGGGGGCTCAGGCCCGGCACCATCTACGTCCACCTGACCGAGGCGGTAACGGCTGGCTGCCTGAGCGCCCGTGATGCCCTGCCACTGGATGATGCCCAGTATGCCGAGATTATAAACGCCATCGAACTGCTGGGTACTGAAGAGGATGGCTTCCTGAAATCCCTCTATGAAGCGCTGGATGAGCGATATGATTACGGGATACTGAGGTGCGTGCTGGCAGGGTAAGCACCTCTCTCAACCCGCAGTTACCGCCCTGCCTGTAGATAGAGCGGCTCAAGTTTCTCTGTACGGGGCTTTTGCGTATGTCGGTCCGTGCGATAGTTTTTAACGGCGCGCCACAGCGCATCACCATCCCAACTGCCTCGCTTCTTGCCATAAAGCGATTGATTGAGCGCAAGCATATTGGCCGCTGTTGCCGCATCAAAATGGGCTGCCAACTCAACGAGGCCTTTGGGGGGAGCCGCTGGCCATACTGTTTTACCCCAGGCCAGCAAGGCTCTGCTTGCCGCAGAAGCATCATCGGCCTGACAGGCCTCTCTCAGTTCAGCCAGGATCTTATCGCGGCGCTTGGCTTTGGGTGGGCCACCACACTCTTCCAGGGCGGTCTTTTTTGGCTGCCGATAGTATCCAAACCACCACCAGGCAGCAGCGGTAGCCAGCCAGCCCAGCGCAAAAAAGAGCGCCAGCCAGGGGTAGATGCCGCTGCTGGGCGCGGCCTGGGGTGGCGGCTTGAGTGATGCTTCAACATCCTGAGCCGTTGGGTTATTAGCGACCGGGGGCAGTGGCGCCGCAGGGGCAGGTGCACCTGCCGCCGGGAGCACCTGAATACGCTCCTCCGCAATCCGGGCCACCTCCTGCCGGTTGGTCTGTACATTCCACCAACTGACCGTTATTGCGGGCAAAACATACACTCCAGGTCGGGTCGGCACCAGGGCAATCTTCTCCTGACGAATGGCTGTGACACCATTTTTATCCTTATGATCCTGCAACATGGGTTGATCCGGGTACTGTTTGAAGCCGGGGGGGGGCTCCGTATGGATTTCCGGAAGCTCTACTGCGGTAACGCCATCCGCCACAATGGCCAGCGTGCGTGTGACCGGCTCCCCCACGCGGAACTCCGGATTGGCCTTGGGCCAGGATGCGGAGAGCTGTAGATTGGTTAGCGGCAACCAGGGTTGTGTTGCGCTTTTCGGGATCGGTTTGATCTCGATGCTGAGTGCTTTGGAACGAATACGCTGTATTTTTCCGCCCCGCCCAAACGCATCAAACCGATGACGGCTCTGCTGCATGACCCTGGCCTGAAACATGATGGGGTTTAACGTCAAGGTGCCACTGGCCTGCGGAAAGGCCAGGTAATCAATCTGCGAGACCAGATAGCGCCTGCCGTTACGTTGCGTCTCGAAATTTTGCTCATCCCCGATCTGTTCAACAATAATGTCAGGGTCGTTGAATTGGGGCGCAGAGAGGCTGGCGTCCACAATATTGACCGCACGGTAGATACGCACATGAAAGATCAGCTGCTGCTGCACATAGGCGGTTTCAGGCTCGACCGAGACCTCCATGAATATATCCTCACCGCTGCTGGCCGGGTCTGACTGGGTGGCCTCCCGCACCAGGATAGAGAGGGGCTGGCTGCGATCACTGCCAAAGGATATCGCCGGCAGGGTCAGCTGCCCGGCACGCTTTGCCATCACACTGAGCGCCCAGCGAGTGGTTCGGCTGTAGTCGCCATTGATCATTCTGATGCTCTGGCTTTGGCTGCGGGAGAGGATCTCCAGATCATGTTCCAGCGGGGAAAAATCCGGCTCGCCATCTGCGGTGCCATCAGCCTCAAATATCAGTTCAAAGGTCTCGTCGATGGAGACCGGGTTGCGCGAAACCTCTGCCGTGATGGTTGCACCCAATACATTGGCCGCCTGCAACAGCAGGATCAGAGAAAAAAACAGTCGCTGGATGAGGTCTCTTTTTACCATTGTTGTGCCTCTTGCACGGGTTGTGGCTGGCGTTGGTATTGATACAGGAATTTGCGCCTCAAAAGCCCGCCAGGGTCATCAGGGATGCGACGCAACCACTGCTCTGTCGCCTGCGCCATGCTCTTCTCCTCCTCTGTCATCTCTTCCGGTTTGGTCATCTCTGACTCACTCTGCTCCTGCTCATCCCCTTTCTCAGGCTGCTCCTGTGCTGTGGGTGGCTCCTGCTGCTCTCCCTCATCGCCTTGCTGAGGCTCACTTTGCTGTGGCTCCTGCTGCTGCTCGCCTGATTGGCTCTCGGATTGATCTTGCTGTGACTGGCTCTGCTGCTGTTGCTCTGACGACTGCTGGTCCTCATCCGAATTTTGCTGCTGCTGATCTTCATCTGAATTTTGCTGCTGCTGATCCTCTTTCTGCTGTTGCTCCAGCTGCTTTTCGACCAGCTCCCGATTGTAGGCAATATCCTCATCCTCCGGGTTCAGCTCCAGCGCCTGATCATAGGCCTGGAGCGCCTCTGGCAGTTTTCCAAACTGCGCCAGCGCATTGCCTTTGTTGTAGAGCGCATCGGGGCTGTTGATACCATCGAGCACTTCGATGGCCTGCTCATACTCACCCGCCCGGTAGTGGGCCGCCGCCTTCCACTCCCTGTTTTCAAACTGCCGGGCAGCGGCGCTGGCATCACCTTGCTGAAGGGTTTGGAATGCCTGCTGATCCGCCCGCGTCCAAAGCTCCTGCCACTCAACTGCCATGGCATCCTGCGAGTGGGGCAGCAGCATAAAAAGCACCAACAGCAGGTAGCCACGGCGAAAGGCCAGTACCGCCAGCGGCAGAATCAACAGCAACAGCCAGGGCCCCTCCTCCTGCCACTGATCGGTGGTCAGCGCCGCCTCTTTTTCGGCAGTGTGACTTTGCCGATCCTGCAAGGGTGCCAACAGGTATTGAATATCATCATCATTGATGGAGAGTTTGTGGTAACGGCCGCCGCCAGCCTGGGCCAGCTCGCTCAGTGTCGAGCCATCCAGACGCGGCAGCACAATCTCTCCTGCGGCATTCTTCAGAAAACCACCCTCAGGCAGGAGGATGGGCGCCCCTTCAGGGGTGCCAACCCCCAACAGGCTGATACGGTACGCCCGGTTATCCATTGCTGACAAAATCTTCTCTACAGAGAGCGGTGCAATCCCATCCGTGATCAGCAGAATATCCCCCTGACTCTGACCTGCCTGTTGCAATAACTCAGCCGCCTTTTTTACCGCAAGATCGGGGCGGGTACCCTGCGAAGGCATCAGCGCCGTCTCCAGGCTGTTGAGCTGCGCAGCAATGGTGGCGGTGTCATCGGTGAGTGGCGTAATCAGAAACGGGGTGGCAGCATAGACGATCAGTGCAGTCTGCCCTTCACGTCGCTGTTTTAAAATATCGCTGATCTTGTAGCGGGCGCGTGCCAGACGGCTCGGTTTGATGTCAGTAGCATCCATCGAGCGGGAGAGATCCAGCGCCAGCACCAGGGCAGACTGCTCCCGAAACAGCGGCTGTTCGCGCTGCTCCCAAACCGGGCCGGCCATGGCGATGATACCAAGCAGCCCGGCCAGGCCAATCGCCAGCAGTGGCCATCGCTGTCGTACGCCCTGCTCATCCGCCAATAGATAGGGCAGCAGCTCAGGATCGCAGACCGCGCGCCAGGCTTTGCTGTTGATGGTCTGGTGCCAGAGCAGCCAGATGATAGCCAGCAGTGGGAGAAGCGCCAGAAACCAGAGCGGGCGCAGAAAATGGAAGTTATCCACGGCCTGGCCTCCATCCGCTGCGCAGGCCGATAATCAGGCCGGCAAGGATCAGCGCGGCACCCAGTGGCCAGGGGTAGAGCGCACGAACGGGGCGGAACAGCTGCTGCTCCTGCTCAATCGGCTCCAGCTCATCGAGCAGCCGGTAGATCCCTTTCAGTTCATTGATGTCCCTGGCTCTGAAGTAGCGGCCACCGGTTTTATCGGCAATCGCCCTGAGGCTCTTCTCATCCAGATCCCGCGAGGGGTTGATGCGCCGGTTGCCAAAGAAGGAGCGGACAATCATCTCATCGGCCCCGATGCCAATGGTGTAGACCTTGACCTGCTTCCGAGCCGCCAGCTCCGCAGCACGGACTGGCTCGATCTCTCCTGCCGTGTTGGCACCATCGGTCAAAAGAATCAACACTCGATTTTCGCTCGGACGCTCTTGCAGCCGCTTGATCCCTAAACCAATGGCATCACCAATAGCGGTACTTCTGCCAGCCAGACCGATGGCTGATTCATACAGCAGGGTCTTTACCGTCTCCCGATCAAAGGTCAATGGCGCTTGCAGATAGGCCTGCTCACCGAACAGGATCAGGCCGATGCGGTCACCCTTGCGGCGCTCGATAAACTCACCGGCTACCTGCTTGGTTGCGGTCAAGCGGTCGACCCATTGGTTGGCCAGCCTGAAATCCTCCTCTTCCATGCTTTTGGAGAGATCTACGGCCAGCATCAGATCGCGCCCGCTCATCGGTATCTCCAGTGGCTCGCCCAACCACTGGGGGCGCGCGGCCGCCAGCACCAGCAGGACCCAGGCGGCGGCGGCCAGCCAGAGCAGCATGTCCTGCCGGGAGCTGCTGCCCGAGGTGTTGCCTTCAGCTTCAAAATCCTCCAGAAAAGGGACGCGCAGCGCCGCATCCTGCTGCTGAGGCGCAGCAGGCATGAACCGCCGAATCAGCAGCGGCAGTGGCAGCAGAATGAGCAGCCAGGGCCAGTAGAGTGTTATCACGCTTGAGGCTCCTCCCGTTTATGCGGCAGCGCATCAATCCATGCCGCACACAGTTCGAGCAGGGCGGTGCTCTCCAGGGTTGCAGCAGGCTTGTAGGGTGCCTCAACCAATACACGACCCACGCCGCTGGAGAACGCCTTTTGGAAACGGCTGTTTGCCACACCACGATCCAGAAAACTGAGCCAGGCATCGTGGGTCAGGCTGGCAACCTCTGTGCGAGGTGAGCTGCTGATTGCCACCCGCCGCAGCAATGCGGAGAGATCGGCCGCCAGCTGCCGGTCATCCTGGTGGCTTTGATATTGGCGCTCTATGGCCTGTAGCGCCTGGCGTGCCTCCCGGCGCAGCTGGCCACGACGGTAGAGCGTGCGCGCCAAAAAGAGCAGCCCGACCAGCAGCAGGATTATAACTGCCAGCCCCCACCAGCCCGGTGCCAGTGGCCACCAGGAGACCGGCTCTGGCAGGTGAATGTCCCGCAGTGGCAGAGGCGGTTGGGCAGCCGGACTCATCTGCGCCTCCGGCCAAGGCCCGCCTGCAACATGGCATGCGGATCCTGATCCGTGGTGCAGCTCAGCAGGTGGATACCTGCGCGCCGGCAGAGATCGGTCAGCCAGGCCTCATGGGTGTGGAAGCGCTCGGCATGTTGTCTCTTAAGCGCGCGGCTGCCGGTATCGATGCTGATGGTGCGCTGGCCATCGGTAAGACGGTAGTTGCCAGACGGGGGCAGTTGCTTCTCCAACTGGTCGTGAATAAAGACCAGCACCACATCGTTATGGCGCGCCAGATGGATCAGATGCGCTTCGGCAGACTCGTCAAGTGAGCGAAAGTCACTCAGTAAAAAAAGCAGACTGCCCGGACGGGTGACCCGGCGCAGACGCGCCAGTGCACGCTGGGCCGCCTCCTGCTGAGTGGTGTTGCCGCTCTTGGGGGTGCTCTGTGGTGACGCCTCTGCGAGTTTGCGGATAAAGTTGAGCACTGCATGTTTGCCCTGTTGCGGCCGCAGCTCCAGATGGTTGCCCTCGGAGAAGATCAGCCCGCCCAGACGGTCACCATGCTGGATGGCGCTCCAGGCCAGCAGTGCCGCCGCCCGAGCCGCCAGCACCGACTTAAAGCATCCGCGGGTGGCAAAGTGCATGGGGGCGCGGTAGTCGACCCAGAGCAGGATGGAACGTTCGCGCTCCTCTCTGAAGAGTTTGGTAAAGGGTTTGCCGGTGCGCGCGGTCACCTTCCAGTCGAGGTTGCGGGCATCATCACCGGGCTGATAGGGGCGCGCCTCATCGAACTCCATCCCCCGCCCTTTGAATCTAGAGAGGTAGTTGCCCGTCATGCGCCCCAGAACCTTTACCGCCCTGAGCGGTAGTGAGGCTCCGGCCTTTTGCAGCCCGATCAGGGTGGATTGATCTACCTGGACGCGATCTATGCCTGCCATTTTGGTATCTGCAAAGGCCTTATGGCACAGCGATGCGGGTGATGAGTGTCTCAATCAGGTGGTCTGGCGTAACCCCTTCGGCTTCCGCTTCATAACTCAATAGGATGCGGTGCCGCAGTACATCGTAGGCAAGCGTCTGGATATCTTCGGGGGATACATAGTCCCGCCCGGCCAGCCAGGCGTGTGCCCGTGCGCAACGGTCAAGTGCAATGGTGGCGCGTGGGCTGGCACCATACTCGACCCAGCGGGCAAGATCATCACCATAGGCACCAGGGTTGCGGGTGGCGAGCACCAGCTGAATCAGGTACTCCGACAGATTCTCGGCCAGATGCAGATCCAGCACCTCATCCCTGGCCTCGAATAGCACCTCCTGGGCAAGCCTGGCCGGAGGAACGGGGGGCTTTGCACCCTGCCGAGCCTCGTTGCGTGCCAGTTGCAGAATGGCCTTTTCGGCACTGTAATCCGGGTAATCGATTCTTACATGCAGCAGAAAGCGATCCAGCTGTGCCTCCGGCAGCGGGTAGGTGCCCTCCTGCTCGATCGGGTTCTGTGTAGCCATCACCAGAAAGAGCTGCGGCAGCGGGTAGGTGACAGAGCCCACGGTAATCTGCCGCTCGGCCATCGCCTCCAGCAGTGCAGATTGAACCTTGGCTGGTGCGCGGTTGATCTCATCGGCCAGGATCAGATTATGGAAGAGCGGCCCCTGCTGGAATTTGAAGCTCCCCTCCTGGGGGCGGAATATCTCGGTTCCGGTCAGATCAGCGGGCAGCAGATCCGGGGTGAACTGAACCCGATGAAAGTTGCCATCAATGCCCTCCCCCAGCACCTTGATGGCTCGGGTCTTTGCCAGCCCAGGCGCACCCTCTACCAATAGATGGCCATCCGCCAGCAGGGCAATAAGGAGCCGATTGACCAGGGTCTCCTGACCAATAATCTGCTGGCTTACATAGGTTTGTAGTTGTCTGACTTCGTTCTGGTGTGACATCTGTTTTATCTGGTATATCCAGGTTATCTAAGTGAAAGAGGCTTGCAAAATCCTGTGCGCTTTATATTGTTTGCAGGCGGGACTGAAGCCCCCGCCACCCGCGGTGCATGAGTGAGACCTGCCTTTTGGATTTCAGTTCCTGGGAAAGATGCGGATTCTATCTGCATCCGATGAAAAAAAGAATCTGCCTTTCGCATGGGTTACAATAGCAGCCATGGCTACAATCTTTGACCTGCACACCCACTCAACCGCATCGGATGGAACAACCTCACCAAAAGAGCTGATTCAGCACGCGGCTGAACAGGGGGTGGATGCTGTCGCCCTGACCGATCACGACACCACAGAAGGGCTGGCCGAAGCCGCTGCTGCTGCGCAAAACCTGGGCGTCAGTTTTGTGCCTGGGGTGGAGATATCGGCAAGCTGGAACCGCCATGTCGTGCATATCGTTGGGCTGGGCATCGACCCTGGTTGCAAACAGTTGCAGGAGGGGTTGGCAACACTGCGCCAGTTTCGCAACTGGCGAGCAGAAGAGATGGGGCGCAGACTGGAGAAGATAGGCATCAACGATGCATTTGAGGGTGCCAGAGCCTTCTCAAACGGAACACTGATCGGCCGCTGCCACTTTGCCCGCTTTCTTGTAAAACATGGCCATGCCGAGAGCGAGAAAAAGGTTTTTCAACATTTTCTAACCCATGGAAAGCCGGGATATGTGCCCGGAAAGTGGGCCGAACTGGAAGATGCCGTGGCGTGGATACTGGCAGCCGGTGGGCAGGCGGTGATTGCACATCCCGCTCGTTACCCCTTGACCCGCACCAAACTGCGCCGACTGCTTGCCGAATTTGCAGATGCTGGCGGCGTGGGATTAGAGGTGGTCTCGGGCAGTCATAACCGCGATGAGACCTTTACCATGGCCCGGCATGCACAGGATTTCACCCTGCTGGCCTCGACCGGCTCAGATTACCATGACCCAGAAAACCCCTGGCGCAAACTGGGTCGCTTTCAGGCACTGCCTGAAATCTGCACACCCATCTGGCATGATTGGGATCTACCTTTGACAACCCGTGCTATCAGCGCCTGATAGCGGACAGACAACGACTTTTTCAAACGGTTCTACCTTCAAGTGGCTCAATTTTTTCAAATTCACCCCGACAACCCCCAACTGCGTCTGATTCGGAGTGCGGTTGAGATCATTCGCCAGGGCGGCCTGGTGATCTACCCCACGGACTCCAGTTACGCACTGGGCTGCCAAGTGGGTGACAAGAGGGCGATGGAACGTATTCGGCAGATCCGGCAGCTTGATGACAAACATAACTTCACACTGGTGTGCCGGGATCTGACAGAGATATCCACCTATGCCAAGATCAGCAACCAGCAGTATCGCCTGCTCAAGGGTCTGACTCCCGGCCCCTATACCTTTATCCACCCTGCCACCAAACAGGTGCCAAAACGCCTTCAGCATGCCAAACGCAAGACCATTGGCCTGCGCATACCAGACAACCCCATCGCCCAGGCGCTGTTGGGTGAGCTGAGGGAGCCGCTGATGAGCTCCACCCTGATCCTGCCGGATGATGAGATGCCACTCACAGATCCCTACGACATGCGCGATACCCTTGGGCATGAGGTGGATCTGGTGATCGACGGGGGTTATTGTGGGTTTGAGCCAACAACCGTGGTCGATATGGGCGATGATTCAGCCACTGTCGTGCGCAAAGGCAAGGGTGATATCACCCTGTTTGAAATCTAATGCTCTTACACATGGACACCTCAGGCAATGAGTGAATTAAATACCATTCAGCAGATCGTCGTTCTGATACTGCCCGTGCTGTTTGCCATTACCGTACACGAGGCCGCCCACGGCTGGGTGGCAAACCGGCTGGGTGACCCAACGGCCAAACAGCAGGGGCGGGTTACACTCAACCCCATCAAACATATCGACCCCCTGGGGACGGTGATACTGCCACTGGGAATGTACCTGCTGACCGGGTTTTTGTTTGGCTGGGCCAAGCCGGTTCCGGTCGATTGGCGTAATCTGAGAAACCCCCGCCGGGATATGGCGCTGGTGGCAATTGCCGGCCCCGCCTCCAACCTGGTCATGGCGCTATTGTGGGCCCTGAGCATGCAGGTCGGAATCTCCCTGCTGGAGAGTCTGCCCTGGGTCGCCTACCCCCTGATCTACATGGGAACAGCCGGCATCATGATCAACAGCATACTGCTGGTACTGAACCTGCTGCCGATCCTGCCGCTGGATGGGGGGCGCATTGTCGCCTCGCTGCTGCCTGCAAAGCTGGCCGCGCCCTATGCCCGCATGGAGCCTTGGGGGCTCTTTATCATCGTTGGCTTGTTGGCGACAGGCATGCTTGGCAGCATCCTTGGCCCGGTACTCTCTACGTTTCAATACCTCATCACATCGCTGGTTGGCTTACAATAAAGCTCACTGCACACCGCACATTAAACTTCAGAGGAAAAACCATTGACTCCTGTTCCTGCACAACACTCCCGTGTACTGTCCGGCATGCGCCCTACTGGCAAGCTCCATCTGGGGCACTACCACGGGGTGCTGGAAAACTGGGTTGAGCTTCAACATGAGTATGAGTGCTACTTCTTTGTGGCAGACTGGCATGCACTGACCACCCACTACGATGACCCCAGCATCATCTCCGAAAGCGTCTGGGATATGGTGATCGACTGGCTCGCCGCAGGCGTCAACCCTGGCGAGGCGAGGCTGTTTATTCAATCCCGGGTTCCCGAGCATGCCGAACTGCATCTGCTGCTCTCCATGATCACCCCGCTGGGCTGGCTGGAGCGAGTGCCAAGCTACAAAGATCAGCAGGAGAAGCTCAAGGAGCGGGATCTCGCCACCTACGGATTCCTGGGATACCCTCTGCTGCAAAGTGCCGACATCCTGATCTATAAGGCGGGACAGGTTCCTGTAGGTGAAGACCAGGTGGCACATGTTGAACTGACCCGCGAAGTGGCACGCCGGTTCAATCACCTTTACGGACGTGAAGCCGGGTTTGAAGAGAAGGCGATCCAGGCGATAAAAAAGATGGGGAAGAAGACCGCCAGACTCTACGAACAGTATCGCAAGGCCTACCAGGAACAGGGCGACCATGAGGCGCTGGCCGCCGCGCGGGCACTGCTGGAGAGCCAGCAGAACATCAACATGGGTGATCGTGAGCGCCTGTTCGGCTATCTGGAGGGCGGTGGCCGTATCATATTACCAGAGCCTCAGCCGCTGCTGACCAAGGCACCCAAGATGCCGGGGCTGGATGGCCAGAAGATGTCCAAATCCTACGGCAATACCATTGCACTGCGAGACCAGCCCGAAGATATAGAGAAGACCCTGCGAACCATGCCCACAGATACCAGCCGGGTACGCAGGAATGATCCAGGCGATCCTGAAAAATGCCCTGTCTGGCAGTGGCATGAGGTCTATTCGGACGACGATGTAAAAAACTGGGTGCAGACAGGGTGCCGCTCCGCAGGCATCGGTTGCGTCGAATGCAAACAGCCGGTTATCGATGCCGTTCTGCGCGAAATTAAACCGATTCAGGAGCGGGCACAAGAGTATATCGAACAGCCCGAACTGGTGCGCAGCATCATTGCAGAGGGCAGCGAAGCGGCACGCGATCTGGCAAGAGCAACGCTGGATGAGGTGCGGCACGCCATGTCACTGAACTACCGATAGGTACGCCTCATGGAGCAGCGAGAGATCACGGGGATTGGCACCCCTCACCCGCAGCAGGCAGAGATGCCCTTTGCTGTGGTGCAGGGAGAGGCCATCTCCACCATGCCCAAGGATCTCTACATCCCGCCCGATGCGCTGGAGGTCTTTCTCGACGCCTTTGAAGGACCGCTGGATCTGCTGCTCTACCTGATCAAACGTCAAAACCTGGACATTCTGAACATCCCGGTGGCTCAGATCACAGCTCAATATATGGAGTATGTGGAGCTGATGAAAGAGCTGCGCCTCGAACTGGCCGGAGAGTACCTGCTGATGGCAGCCATGTTGTCCGAAATCAAATCCCGCATGCTGCTGCCACGGGTGAGTAGTGACGAGGGTGACGAACACGACCCGCGCGCAGAGCTGATCCGGCGACTGCAGGAGTATGAGCGCTACAAGCAGGCGGCTGAAGATCTCGATGCCCTGCCGCAGCAGGGGCGCGACACCTTCCCGTCAGAGATTGAGGCACCAGACCGGATCATTGAAAAAGAGCAGCCTGATCTCTCCATGAGAGAGCTGCTGCTGGCCTTTAAAGAGGTACTGCAACGTGCAGACATGTTCAGCAACCTGCACATTAAAATGGAACCACTCTCCGTGCGTGAAAGAATGTCCATCGTGCTGGAGAGAGTGAACAGCAACAGCTTCACCGCCTTCACCCAGCTGTTCGACTGCAGCGAAGGTCGTGCCGGGGTTATCGTTACCTTTCTGGCCATACTGGAGCTGATCAAAGACGCACTGCTGGAACTGGTTCAGGCAGAACCCTATGGCCCGATACATATTAAAGCCGCTTCATCCTCCACCTGAACTTGATCATGTCCACTGAGCAACGGTTACAATCCATCATCGAGGCGGCGCTGCTGGCCGCAGGCAAACCACTGACCCTGGATGAGCTGCTGGCGCTGTTTGATGTAACCGACCTGCCGGAGCGGCAGGCCATTAGAGCCGCGCTGAAGTCACTGGCAGAGGAGTATCAGGGGCGCGGGATCGAACTGCTTGAGGTCGGCTCCGGCTTTCGCATCCAGGTCAGATCGGAGTTTGCACCCTGGATATCACGCCTTTGGGCAGAGCGACCCACACGCTATTCACGTGCCCTGATGGAGACCCTGGCGCTGATCGCCTATCGCCAACCGATCACCCGCGGTGAGATTGAAGCAGTGCGTGGTGTCAGCGTCAGCAGCAATATTATCAAAACCCTGCTGGAGCGTGAATGGGTACGTGTAGTGGGGCACCGGGATGTGCCAGGAAAACCCTCACTCTATGCAACCACCAAAGAATTTTTGGACCACTTCAATCTGAAATCACTCGCTGAACTGCCGACGCTTGCAGAGATCCGGGATCTCGACTCAATCAACCGGGAGCTTGACCTCGAACTGCCAGGCATCTCCGCCCATACCACCCCTGAACCTGACGCACCGGACAGTGAATCAGAACCCACCTCCCCATAAGGCTTTCAAATACTGTGACAGAGAACACTCCACCAAAAGGTGAACGGCTGCAAAAGGTGCTGGCCAACGCCGGTTTTGGCTCTCGCCGAGAGATTGAAACCTGGATAAAGGCCGGGCGCATCAAGGTCAATGGCCAGCTGGCCAGCCTGGGTCTGCGCATCCATGGTAGCGAACAGATAAAGCTGGATGACAAGCTGCTAAAACCTGCCCGCCTGAGCGCCCCGGAGCGGCAGGTCATCATCTACAACAAGCCGGAAGGTGAGCTGGTGACACGCTCCGACCCGGAGGGTAGAGCAACCGTCTTTTCACGCCTGCCACGGCTGAAAAGCGGACGCTGGGTTGCAGTCGGGCGTCTCGATATCAACAGTGCCGGGCTGCTGCTATTTACCACCGATGGCGAACTGGCCAATCGCTTGATGCACCCCTCACAGCTCATTGAACGGGAGTATGCGGTGCGTATCCTGGGCAAGGTGACGGAAGATATGCTCAAGAGCATGGTCAATGGCATTGAGCTGGAAGATGGCCCGGCCCGCTTTGAGCATATTGTCGAAAGCGGCGGAACCGGAGCCAACCGCTGGTTTCATGTGGTCATCATGGAGGGGCGCAAGCGTGAGGTTCGACGCCTGTGGGAGGCCACGGGCGCCACTGTCAGCCGTCTTATCCGGGTAAGATTTGGCCCCATTGTCATGGGCGACCGGCTGTTTGCCGGCAGATCCCGCCCACTGGAGGCTGATGAGCTAAAGCAGTTGCTGCAGGCCGCAGGCCTGGCGGATGAGAGAGGGGGCAGAGGCGCAAGAAGGCCAGTGCCTGAAAAAGGCCGGAGAATGCAGTCATCGCAAAAACCGGCAGGCAAGCCCACAAGAGGCCGGCGCCGCTAAACCATGAGCAAAAAACCAGGCAACCCAGCCGCACCGTCGCACACCCCCATGATGCAGCAATACCTGCGCATCAAAAGCGACTACCCCCAGATGCTGCTGTTCTACCGCATGGGGGATTTTTACGAACTCTTTTATGATGACGCAAAGCAGGCGGCACAGCTGCTGGGCATTACCCTGACCAAACGGGGTAAATCCGCAGGTCAGCCCATCCCGATGGCGGGCATCCCCTACCATGCCGCAGAGGGATATCTGGCCAAACTGGTCAAGCAGGGCCAATCCATTGCCATCTGTGAGCAGGTTGGCGACCCGGCCACCAGCAAGGGGCCGGTTGAACGCAAGGTGATGCGGGTGGTCACACCCGGCACCGTCACCGACGAAGCACTGCTGGAAGATCACCGGGACAACCTGCTGGCCGCACTCTATGAATCCGGCTCAAATTTTGGTCTTGCCACACTGGATCTGAGCAGTGGCCGCTTTACCATTCAACAGCTGCCGGACATCGAGGGGTTGACTGGAGAGCTGGAGCGCATCCACCCGGCTGAGCTGCTGATTGCCGAAGAGAACAGCCTGCCAACCCAGATCACCAGCCGAGCCGAAATCACCCGCCGCCCGATCTGGCATTTTGACAGTGACACTGCCCACCGTCTGCTGACCCAACAGTTCGGCACACGCGACCTGGGGGGCTTTGGTTGTGATGACCAGCCACTGGCACTCTGCGCCGCAGGCTGTCTGCTACAGTATGTTGCCGATACCCAGCAGAGCGCCCTGCCCCACATTCGGGGGCTGACAACCGAACGCCGGGACGACGCCATCATCATCGATGCCGCCACCCGGCAAAATCTGGAGCTTGATCACTCCCTCTCCAGCCAGCCGCAACATACCCTGGCAGGCATTCTGGATCGTACCACAACCGCCATGGGCAGCCGCATGTTGCGGCGCTGGATCAACCGCCCACTGCGCGACATTCAGACCGTGAAGGCACGCCACGCCGCCATTGGTGAGCTGCTGCAACAGCAGGTATTTCCAGCGCTACAGGATGAACTGCGCGGCATCGGTGACATCGAACGTATCCTGGCACGTATTGCACTGAAATCTGCCCGCCCCCGTGATCTGGCCGTGTTGCGTGACTCCCTGGCCTGCCTGCCTGCCCTCCAGCGCCAGCTCGCCAGCGTGAATTCACCCCTGCTGACCGCGCTGGCTCAAACCGCAGATACCCACCCCGGCACGGTTGATCTGTTGAGTCGTGCCATCATTGAAAACCCGCCTGTGCTGATCCGCGATGGTGGCGTATTGGCCGAGGGCTACGATACCCAACTGGATGAACTAAGAGCGCTCTCCCAAAACGCCGACCAGTTCCTGCTGGATCTGGAGAGCCGGGAGCGGGAGCGCACCGGCATTGCCAACCTGAAGGTCAGCTACAACCGGGTGCATGGCTACTACATCGAGATCAGCCGCCTTCAATCCGATAAGGCGCCCGCCGACTATCTCCGTCGCCAAACCCTGAAGGGGGTAGAACGCTTCATCACACCCGAGCTTAAGAAGTTTGAGGATCAGGTGTTGAGCGCCCGTGAGCGCTCCCTATCCCGCGAAAAGATGCTCTATGAGCAGCTACTGGATCAACTACAGCCACAAATCCGAGCCCTGCAACAGTGCGCCGAGAGCCTGGCTGCACTGGATGTACTCTGCAATCTGGCTGAACGGGCCGAGCAGATGGATCTGCGCGCGCCAGAGCTGACCGAGGCATCAGAGCTGCATATCGAGGGTGGTCGGCATCCCGTGGTAGAGGCCGTCAGTGACACGCCTTTCGTGGCCAACGGCATCCGCTTTGACCAGCAGCGCCGCATACTGATCATCACCGGCCCCAACATGGGCGGCAAATCGACCTACATGCGCCAGACCGCCCTGATTGTGCTGCTTGCCTATGCCGGCAGCTACATCCCTGCAACCAGCGCCCGGATCGGCCCGATCGACCGCATCTTCTCCCGTATCGGCGCATCGGATGATCTGGCAGGTGGACGTTCCACCTTCATGGTCGAGATGGAGGAGACCGCCAATATTCTGCACAATGCCACTCAAAACAGCCTGGTGCTGATGGATGAGATCGGTCGCGGCACCAGCACCTTCGACGGCCTCTCTCTCGCCTGGTCCTGCGGGGTGGAACTGGCCACCCGCATCAAGGCCTACACCCTGTTTGCGACACACTATTTTGAACTGACCACCCTGCCCGAAGAGTTTCCCGGCATCGCCAATGTGCACCTGGATGCGGTGGAGCACGGTGACTCCATTGTCTTTTTACATGCCGTCAAAGAGGGGCCGGCCAACCAAAGCTATGGCCTGCAGGTAGCCGCACTGGCCGGAGTACCAAAAAATATCATAGAGCGCGCACGCCAACGACTGCGGGAGCTGGAGGATGCAGCTCAACGCCACACCGAACATCAGGCGGTGCAGATGTCACTCTTCCAGCCTGTTGAAGCACAGCCCGCCAAGCGGCACCCGATTGAGGAGGCACTGCATGAGATGGAGCCAGACAACCTGACACCCCGGCAGGCGCTGGATGAACTCTATCGCTTAAAGCGGCTTATCTGAAATCAATGCAGCGTGATCTTGATCTGATGCTCACCTACACCAATCACATCACCATTTTGTAGTTGCACCGTCTGTTGCGTGGCCTCTGTACCATTGATCACCGGCATCTCCCCACCAATATGCAGCAGATAGGTACCCTGGACTCTCCGGGCAACCACTGCAACACTCCCCCCAGGGCAGCCAACCGTAAAAAGCGGCTCTGTTAACCTCTCCACCTGTCCGGACGCCGGCCCTTGTAAAAAAAACAGCACCACCTTTTGCCTCTCCCTGCTGTTTTTTGTGGCCGGCTGAACCACAGCGCACACCGCCTCATCCGGCTCTGTTGTATCATCAGCAACCATATAACGCAGTTCAAAATGGCCAATTTGCAGACTATCTCCTGGCCTGAATATATGCTTATGCACAAGCCTGCCATTCAGCAGCGTACCGTTGGTGCTATCGCAATCTTCAATAAAATAGCTGGATGAAATCTGAATCAGTTTGGCGTGCAGGCGGCTGATTTTAGGGTCTGCCAGATAGATATCACCCTGTGGATCCCGCCCGATGGAGAGCGTAGCCTTATCCAAAGGCAGCTCATTGACCCTTGTGCCCCCAGAAAAAACCACCAGCGTTCTTATAGCTTGTTTGGCCATCACAGTTAAAAGTGTAGACTTAAAACCGGGGCACTGTTTATTCCACCTAAAAAAACCAGTTGAATCTACTGGATTTTCCGGACTAAAAACCTTTCAGGTTTACAGATCACAATCCGGTAAAGCATCTACAGGCGTTTTCTGAAGGAGTCAGAGGATCTCTTTGTTGAGACTATGGGACAGACCAGGCCATGGAGGAAATTGGTGAAGCTGAGCCTGGACGACACCAAGATCAAGGCCAACGAACACAGAGAAGTGAGCCGTGATGCCCAGCATGCAAAAAGGGACATCACGGCTCACCTACAACCTCTGTTTCACTCTCCATGGCGAGCAGTGAGAGAGCACTAGACTTCCTTTGAACAGAACATGGTTGACCCACGCTCTTTCATTACCTTACAAGCATAGGATTCATTCTGAAAAGAGGCGTCGGTATTGATGGACTGACTAGCATTGCAACCAAATGATATTAGAGAAAGTGCGATAAAGCAGGTAGTAATTAGTTTTTTCATAATGGCCGTTCCTTTACGGTTATAAATCAACCTGACCAATATTCTCCAGCATAAAATTTTTTATTTCAATAAGTAAAAACCTATGTTTCTGTAACAAACAAGACTAATGTCAACACATTGACTTTCAATACTCAATAAATCAGGCAAAGTACAAATTCAAGTAATAAAAAGCATATTTATGAACCATTAGGGAGTGTTAACACTCCCTGGTCACAATGAAATATTTAACGGGTAATATACTGTATAAATATATAGAATTGATATAAGCACATTGACATAGACACTCGCAATAAAAATCCACGCCGCAAGTAGATGGCTGGGTATTTATAAGCCAGAAGAGAGAAGTCAAAACCCATCATTTTCAACTCCTGAATACGGGTGTAGCTACGACATGATGTATTGTTTTAGCAGCATACTCCAAATTGGCTAACCTTCCCCCAAAACTGATCCCACCGATTTGAACGTTCCAAAGTTCTCAGGCTTAAAATAATTGACGCTCCT
>JAKISI010000041.1 GCA_021648685.1 Candidatus Polarisedimenticolaceae bacterium | reverse complement strand
CCTACTCCGCTTGCATAAAGAATGATAGAAAACATGCCATGGCTAAACAGGCCTTCAAACAAGAATATAAAAACAATTATTATGCTGTTGTTGTCAAGTGCGAGCCCCGTATATTTTGCTCCATCAGTAAGGCCAAAAGTACTGAAATAACTCAGTCGCAGTGCACTGGCAGCAAGTATTAAAAACGCTCCCGGTAGATAGATAAGCTCAAAATGACCATAACTCATTAGCAGAACGGCAGGGGCGACGCCATAACTAACAATGTCAATTAACACATCAAGTTGCCCCCCAAAAACGCGGTCACTACCCGTACGTCCTTTCATTCTGCGAGCAATCAGGCCGTCTGCCCAGTCAAAGGCAACCGCCCAGATCATGCCAATCATTGCCGCCGCATAAAGCCCGGATATGCTGAAGTAGATGGCGAGAAGGGTGCAGCCTAGTCCAGCCAAGGAGCAAATATTAGGCAGATCTTTAGCGTAGGAGAGAATAGAGTTAGGTTGTGGCTCTTGAGTTTCAGAAGATTCAATGGTCATTGTTCACTTTCAAATATCCAAGTAGGTTTATAGCAAGTGTGTGGCGGATGCATGGTAACATGCTCGGTTTAGTCTATAGTGAGAACTTACATAATGCTCGTATATACCGTAGGAACCTGGGATTTGCTTCATGTTGGGCATTTGGCGTTACTCCAACATTGTAAAACATTAGGTGATATGGTTGCCGTTGGAGTTGCTTCCGATGAGGTCGTTGCAAGCTATAAATTAAGGCCCCCTGTCATTCCCCTAGAGCAGAGAATGGAAATGCTAAGGGCTTTACGGTGTGTTGATGTTGTTCACCCTTACCATGTGCTGGAATATACATCTGCATGTAAAGAGTTAGATGTGGGTATTTTTGTTGTTGGAGAGGACTGGGGGAGGAAGCCTCATAACATTGACGTTGAATGTTTTTTAAAGGAAGCTGGTAAATCTATTATTCAGGTTAGCTATAATTCCCAAACTTCATCCACAAAAATTAAATCAAATACCATTGCCCAGCTTTCTATAGCCGTATAAAACTAATCGGCTAGAGCTATAACGAATAAGGATCTGTTCGCATGTAACTTGTACATTTAGGCGAAATTTTCATGAAGTTTCTTCCCATTTCCAGCCTCCTCTAACTGAAAATTAGAGGCGGCAACTATCCTGACACAGAGGGATATAGGAAGGTGTAACTCCTTGTCTTAAGGCAACCGGCCATAGTGTAAATAACCTCTGAACCATCCAGAATTAAACGCTGCATTCCCTTATTCCGGGAAATATGAATAATATAACCCTATAATCTATACCAGCGACATTAACATTGATACCACCTGTCCACCATTCCAGATGGACTTTTTGTTGCAGTTAACAGCTGGTTTATATGCACAGTACGACTAAAAAGCCCAACAGCACCATTAAGCTAAAGTTCCAGGTGCTTATCCCCTTTGCCTTTGCCTGCCTGTTCCTGTTTGCAATCTCACTATTAGGCATATACCAGGAAGAAAAAAAGCACCGTAATGCTGATTTTCAAGACAACATCAGCGCCATAGAAGAGAGCTATGCCAGTCTCATTCGCAACAGCGTAAACAAACTCTCATTAGCACTCTTCGGCATTCTTGAAAACAGAGAGATGCTGCTGGCTGCTTTGCATGAAAAAAACAGAGACGAATTGCTCATAGTAATGCAACCTGTCTTTGAACAGCTGCGCACCAAGCATCATATTACCCATCTCTATTTTCACAACAATCAGCGAAAGAATTTTTTGCGCGTACATCAGCCAGAAAAGTACGGGGATACCATTGACCGATTTAATCTGCTACAGGCAGAGAAGAGCGGGCAACTGGCATCAGGTGCGGAACTTGGGACAATGGGATCATTGACAGTAAGGGTGGTTATGCCTTTATGGGATGGTGAAAAACAGACTGGTTACATTGAGCTTGGTGAAGAGATTGAAAGAAAAGCCCGTGAGCTCGCATCCATGTTCAGAGTCAAGCTTGTGCTGCTGGTATCAAAGGATTTTCTGACCCAAAAAGGGTGGGAATCCGGTATGCGCATGATGAATCGATCCGCCAACTGGGATCAATTTGAGCACTCGGTTGTTTCACTGGTAGCACCACCAAATGGCTTCCCTGTCGATAAACTGAATAACTTCATACTCCCGCATCTACCCGGCACAGGCTTTATAACAGAACTGGATATTGAAGACCGCCTCTACCAGGCGGCCTTTATCCCCGTCATTGATGCGGAGAGCAGGCATATTGGCAGCCTGCTGGTGCTCAAGGACTTCACCTCCCGCGCCTATGGTGTGCACAACACGGTATTTTTTATCTCAATGGTTGCACTGATCATTGGGCTAACCCTGTTGATAATGTTCTATTTCATACTTGATCGGGCTGAAAAACAGCTGGCACATCGGCAACAAAAAATCATTGCAGCCACCCAGGCCAAACTGGAGATACAGAAAGCCTATACGGCAGAGATCGAACACCAGTCATTGCATGATGCCTTGACCGGGCTGCCGAATCGCAAAAACCTTGATATGCAATTAAACCAGCTAATTCAAGATGCAGAAGAGGGTGATCCAGGCTATGTGTTGATGCTGATGGACGTTGACCGGATGCGGGAGATCAACGACACCCTGGGGCACGATATTGGCGACCGTGTATTGCAGGAGGTTGGGCAGCGACTGCGTAACGGGATGACGGATGCTGTCCTTGTCGCCTGCCTGGGTGGTAACGAGTTTGCAGTACTGCTCCCGGCACCCCCACCCGAACTAATGGGAATCTCTGTCAAGCGGGTAAAAGAGCTGTTTAGCGTCCCCATTACCGTGGACGGTATTGCACTGCCCGTCGAGGTAACTACGGGTGTTGCCAGGTTTCCAGAGCATGGAAATATATCCCTGCTTCTTATTCGCTGTGCCGATGTGGCTATGCGCCAGGCCAAGGCACTCAATAAACGCTGCGAGCTATATAACAGCAGCCTGGATAACTACAGTGTGCACCGATTAACCCTGGTGGGTGAGCTGCGTCAAGCCATTGATACCGGCGGGCTGATGGTCTACTACCAACCCCAGATCAATACGAAAACAGGGCAACTTGAAGGGGTTGAAGCACTTGCCCGTTGGGATCATCCAGGGCATGGGTTTATCGGACCGGAAGAGTTCATCCCGCTGGCAGAGAGAACTGGGTTGATTGGATCTTTAACACAATGGGTCATGCAGGAGGCATTGACTCAGTGCGCCGTATGGATGCAGGAGGGGCTGAATATCAAAATATCAATCAACATATCTGCCCATAACCTGATCGATCTTTCACTTCCATCCACGGTGGCTGAGCTGCTGGAACGGTTACAGCTAACACCTGAAAAGCTGGTGCTGGAGGTGACTGAATCTGTTTTCATGCTTGATCCTGAAAGCTCGCTGATTGTATTGGATGAGCTGAAAGCCTTGGGCATTGTGCTATCAATTGATGACTATGGAACAGGCTACTCATCACTCTCTTACCTTAAGAAGATGCCGGTGCATGAGCTGAAAATCGATCAGGGTTTTATATTTGATATGCTGGTAAACGAGAACGATGCCATGATTGTCTCCTCAACCGTAGCCCTGGCACACAGCCTTGGCCTCTCTGTTGTGGCCGAGGGCGTTGAAACAGAAGAGGCATGGCACTACTTACAGGAGCTGGGCTGCGATACCATCCAGGGCTATTTTGTCAGCGCCCCGCTGCCAGCAGATACTTTTTTGGAGTGGCTTAATGAGAGTGCAGCCTATGATCCACGCATTGAAACTTAAGAGCAGTCACGAAATAACTTCAACATTCTGACCCACTCATTTATCCCTGCTCGAACGATTTCAATCGTTGCATAGCGCACTATGCGCCTCTTGAGATCACCTAATCAGAGACAAATATTCGGGGGCTATGCCATAATATTGAAGTTATTCCGTACGCACTCCTTAACCAAACATCTCCCCAATGGCCTGGGCAAGCTGCTCAGATCGATCGGGGCTGCGGATGAGCTTTAACAGGGGTTCACGCATCCCGGGCAGATAGAGCAGGTCAGCCAGGCTCTGGCTGAAAAATGGCTGCCCGGCGCTGCTCTCTGCCAACCGCTCAAGATAGAGCCGCCCACTCTGCGCCTCCTTCAATGATTCCCACACCCTCCCACTGATAGCCATCAGTATATCTGGCGTACAGAGATCAGGCCGGTTTAAAACAGCATGCAGCAGCTCTCGGCGCAGGCCGGCTGAGCAGGATTGAGCCACCCCCCGAATGGCACTGCTGATAATGGCAGGGTCGGGGGCTGTTTCAGCCACCGCTTTTTGAACCCGATCCAGCAGCGCCTGGGTAATATCCAGTGTAACCTGCTCATTTTCCAGACAGTGGCAAAGCGCCTCAAAAGGGCGTGTTGGCAGTTGGGGGATCGCTCGGCTCAGATGCCGGCTGTTCTCCTTTTCAAATTGCCGCACGGCCATATCTGCGATCCCCTGATAACCAACAAAAGGCCACTGATCCCATCCCAGCTCTCCAGAAAAATATTGCTGCGCATGAGGATAGTATTTTGAGGGCTGCCGCTTGAACGCATGTGCTGCCTTGGCATGAAAGATTGCCAGCCGCTCCTCTTTGGGCTTGAAGCAGTAGGGATTATCCTGGAGCGCACTCTCCAGTTGTTGCCCCTCTTTTGCCGCCTGGAGGTTTTCACTGATCTGCTCCAGCAGCCGGTGCAGAAAATCATCCCTGGCGGCAAGCACCAGCCGCCCCAGCTCATCCAGTGGCAACTGCAAAAACCAGATAAAAGGCTCCCCCCCCTGCTGCTGAAAAAGAATGCCAAACCAGGCCTTCCGCTGAAGTGGATAGGGATAGCTGATCTCTCCCTGCTCAAATTTCAGAAACTGCTCGCGTGGAATCTTGACCACCCGCCGCCCCATATCAAACAGACGCAGCCGGCTGCTATTGCTCTCAAGAAACTGGCTGATAGTGGGCATTTTGCTCATCGCTTATTATTGGCTGTGGGTTGAGGGGTGCAGAGTTTAAGTGATCCAGTCAATCATGTGAAATTCAGGTTCATCCGCCTCGGTTTCACAGATCACCCGACCAAGAATGGAGTGGCCGGAATCAAAAACACTCTCCGGGTCACCGGAGCGTAGCGGATGCCATTCGGGCAGCTCTTTCCCCTCTGCCAACAGGCGATAGGCGCAGGTTGAGGGTAACCAGTAAGGATCGGCCAGATCATCCAGTGTCATGGTGACGCAGTTTGGCACCAATACAGAGCGTTCCGGGTAGCGGATGCATTGTGCGGTCTCCGGATCCAGCAGGCGGCAGACAATGTTGGTGAAGTGAATCTCCCGTGTATCGTCATCTTCCAGCCGGTGCAGGCAGCACTTTGCACAGCCATCGCACAGCGCCTCCCACTCCTCACGGGTCAGCTGACTGAGGGCTTTTTCCCTCCAAAAACCGGTTTGTATCTGTGACATTGCGCATCTCTAACTTGGGGGAGGTTCTTCCAGCACTGGAGCCGGATTGTGGCATAACATACTGTCTTTAGGGGATTATTATGCACAATACTCAAACCGGCTGCCTACAGCCTGAGCATGCTGCTTAAGATGCAAAATTGACCTATGTCAATTCATTTGTAACACGCTGTAACTAAAAGAAAATTTTTGTTACGTATAAAAAATGGTCATTCTAAATACAATCTTGCGCCCATGCGGGTTGCACCTGTAGCAGCTCCTTTTTTGCACATAGTTATCCACAGATTTTGTGGATAAAAACTGCTTGCGGCTTCCCACCGCCCCTGAGCCTATATTTCATCATGGTTATAGCGCTGTGCCTCTTTGAGGATATGCTGCTCAGCAGCCCGGTTTTGCGCCCGGAAAAGCTCAATCCGGCGCTTGAGCTGCTCAATCCGGGTCTGCTCCGCCTGGATCTGCTCTTTGATCATCCGGGTCTCTGATTTTAACCTCTCCCGCTCTGCCTCAAGTTGATCCATGGCCGCATGTAATGGAACAGGATTCAGCAGCAGCGGGGAGAGCAGCAGTGCAATGGCAAGGGGGTTGAGTCGCCTCATATTCTATTTCCGTGATCCCTGTTCCTCTCTTGGTTCCGGTCGCCTCTGGCTGGCGAGATAGTTCCTGTTCAGCTCCACATCGAGAAAGGTAATGTCGATATTGCGAATATCGTCCCAAACCACATCAATGCGCCAGCCGGACATGGGCCAGACATAGTGGGCTTTGGCTCTTCCCTTATAGACCGCAAATTCCAACTGGCGTGGGGTGTCAATATCTGCGGTAAAGGTACTTCTGTCGTCGGCCTTGCCATACAATCTCTCGATGCGCTGCCTGACAGCCATGGCGGTCTGCCAGTTTGCCGGCCGATCACTGCGGCTGACGGAGAGTATCTTGCCCTGAAAGGTGGTGATAGTGGTCAGCCCACGACGTTCACGAAAATCAAAGACATAGAGACCATCTTCGGCGTGCTGGCGTAAGGGGCTACGCTGATCCAACAGCTCTTTGATGCTGCCTCCAAGGCAGTAGTAACCAAAAGCCAGCTCTTTTTCACATGGGCTTTCAGGTTTTTTTGCAGCACTGGAAGCAAATCTTCTGCTCATGGGGTCATCCGGGTCAACATGCTCTCCTAACGAATAGACCTTCTCCAGTGATCCTTTGCACCCCAACATTGAAATGACGACAACCATTAGCAGGATGGAAGAGATTATGTTTTTATACATTGCGATATTTCCTGTCGGGTCTCTCTGTCACGTTGCAGTACATTAACCCTATTATATGGCCTACTGATCACTACACAATGAATGCTACAACATCTTATCAAGCCATTATCACCAGTCCGATTGGCCCTCTGGGCATTGTAATAGAAGAGGGGGTGCTCTACAGGATCAACTTCCTCTCTGATGAGACGACACTGCAGGCCGCTGAAGGTAAACCCGCTGCCCAGGTGGCTGCACAGCTTCAGCACTACTTCAAACAGGCGGACTGGCACTTTTCACTCCCGCTGCAACCCATGGGAACCACCTTCCAGCAACAGGTATGGCAGCAGCTTCGGCAGATCCCGCTGGGCGAGGTGCGCACCTATGGTGAGATTGCCAGGGCGCTGAACTCAGGCCCACGGGCTGTCGGCAACGCCTGTCGTAACAACCCGCTGCCGGTGGTGGTGCCTTGCCATCGGGTGGTTGCCGCCAATGGCCCTGGGGGGTTTGCCGGGCAGACCCAGGGGCGCAACCTGTCCATCAAGGGCTGGCTGCTGGCTCATGAGAGAGCCACCCTTTGAGTTCCGAGCCTGATAACGCTGTTATCGAGTATTTTGCGGATGCCCTCTGGATGGAGCGGGGGCTGAGCCAAAATACCCTGGCAGCCTATCAGTCTGACCTGCGCATAGCCAGCAAGTGGCTACAAGGGAAAAGACAGCTGAACCTGCTACAGGCCCAGCCAGATGATCTGGGAGACTACCTCGCTGCACTGCACAACCAGGGGTACAGCGCCCGCTCCAGCGCGCGCATCCTCTCCTGCCTGCGGCAATTTTACCAACACGCCCTACGCGAAGGGGTGATTAAAATTGACCCCAGTGCACAGATCGCCTCACCCAAGCTGGGGCGACCACTGCCCATATCACTCACCGAGCAAGAGGTGGAGGCGCTGCTCAATGCGCCCAACCCGGGGGAGCCTGAAGGCTTCCGCGACCGGGTGATGCTGGAGGTGCTCTATGCCACCGGGCTGCGGGTATCAGAGCTGGTGGCGCTGCGGCCAGACCAGATAAACCTGAACCAGGGAGTGGTGCGCATCACAGGCAAAGGCGGCAAGGAGCGGCTGGTGCCATTGGGGGAGGAGGCAATCACATGGCTGGAGAGATTTGACCAGGGGCCACGCCATGATCTTCTGGGGAAGCGCCTCTGTACCGCACTCTTTCCCACCCGTCGCGGCAGCGGCATGACACGGCAGGCCTTCTGGTATCGTATCAAAAAACATGCCCAACACACCGGGATCACCAAGCCCATCTCGCCCCACACCCTGCGGCACGCCTTTGCCACACACCTGGTCAATCACGGTGCTGACCTGAGGGTGGTGCAGATGCTGCTGGGGCACAGCGACCTCTCAACCACCCAGATCTATACCCATGTTGCACGTGAGCGTCTGAAGAGCCTGCATGCAAAGCACCATCCGCGAGGCTGATTCCACCCCCTCAGATGTGATAGCCTTCGCAGGAGGCTATCCGAGAACCAAATAACCGCAGGAGTATGCGATGCCCTCATTTGATATTGTTTCCGAAGTGGATTTGCAGGAAGTGCGCAATGCCGTAGATCAGGCCAATCGTGAGGTTGGCACCCGTTTCGACTTCAAAGGTGTGGATGCGAAATTCGAACAGAGTGGTGCCGAGATTGCGCTACGGGCTGATGTTGAGTTCCAGCTGCAGCAGATGATGGATATATTGGAGAAAAAGCTGGTCAAACGTAAAGTGGATATTGGCAGCATGGATATCAGAGAGCCTGAAACCACCATCAATGCAGCCCGCCAGCAGATTATTATCCGGCAAGGGATCGATTCCGATACCTGCCGCAAGGTGGTTAAAGCGATCAAGGCCGCCAAACTGAAGGTGCAGGCTCAGGTGCAGGGTGAACAGGTACGGGTGACCGGCAAAAAACGTGATGACCTACAGCAGGTGATTGCACTGCTCAAAGAGGGCGATTTCGGTCTACCCTTTCAATACATAAATTTCAGGGACTAGCGAATGCATTTAATTAAAACCCCGATGAAGCGCATGGCACTGCTGGGTATTGCCCCTCTGCTACTATCCATTATGCTTGGCCAGCCAGTAGCGGCAGCGAGTGTGGCAGATGAAGATAAGATCGCACATGCCACAAAAAATCTGAAACGGATGATCCCCGGGCTAGATGACGCATCAGTCTCCCCGGCACCTATAGCTGGATTGTATGAGGTGATCGTAGGCTCAGATGTACTCTATGTGACCCAGGATGGACGTTACCTGATTCAGGGCAACATCATTGATCTTGAAACAAGAGAGAATCTGACAGCACCCAGAGCGGCACAGGCCACTACAGAGGTGATAGAGGGGATCGGTGAAGAGAACATGGTGATCTATGAACCGAAAAAGACCAAACACACCGTAACCATCTTTACCGACATTGACTGCGGCTACTGTCGCAAACTGCATGCCCAGATGGATGAGTATCTGGCACTGGGTATTCGCATCCGCTACCTGTTTTTCCCCCGTGCTGGCATGCAGAGTGAATCTGCCCGCAAGTCTGAGGCAGTCTGGTGTGCGGATGATAGAAATGAGGCCATGACCCTGGCCAAGAACGGACAGAAGATCGAGATGAGGCGCTGTGAAAACCCTGTCAGCAGCCACTACTCCCTGGGTGAACAGATGGGAATCCGCGGGACGCCAGCACTGGTACTGGAGGATGGGGAGAAACTGCCGGGCTATGTGCCGCCAGATCGGTTAAGCCGTTATCTGACCCAAAAGAGCACTGGGCAGTAGCGCAAAGGCAAAAGGCCTTACAATACCCTGGTGCAGCTGGCCACTGCACCGGGGGGTTTTTCATGAGAACCCTGGATTGAGAGCCTATGCGCACTCCCCATATCTATACCTGTCAACCTTTGGCCGTTGGCATGACCGTTACACTGGAGGAGTCGCCCGCCCGCCACATCGGCCAGGTTCTGCGCCTCCACACTGGGGAGGGGGTGAGCCTTTTTAATGGCAATGGCCAACAATACAGCGCCACCCTGCAAAGCTGTAGCAGACAGAAAGTGGAGGCGAGCATCGTCTCCGTCAGCAATAACCAGTCTGAACCACCGCTTCACTTCACCCTGGCTCTGGGTATCTCCAAAGGCGAGCGCATGGATTACGCACTACAGAAGGCTGTGGAACTTGGCATCGGCTGTTTTACACCCCTTTTTACCGAGCGCACAGTGGTTAAATTAACAGCGAGGCGGCTTGAGCGGCGGCTGATCCACTGGCAAAACGTCGCCATAGCCGCCTGTGAACAGTCCGGCAGAAGCTGCCTTCCGATGGTTGAACCACCACAGCGGTTCGATGATTGGATCGTGAATGCTCCGCAGGGGATGCGTCTGATACTCCACCCCAACGCCACGCAATCACTGAACAGACTGCCGCCACCTCAAGAATCCGTTCTGCTGCTGATCGGCCCGGAGGGGGGATTGAGTGAAAGGGAGATAGCCACTACAGAGGCACGCGGCTTTACGGCGGTAAGGCTTGGGCCAAGGATACTGCGTACCGAAACCGCACCCATTGCCGCATTGGCCGCCATGCAGATGTTATGGGGCGATTTTAGATGTTGAGCCTATTCAACCAATGCCGAATCAACCATTGATTCAATGAGTTCCAGATCAGGCACCCATGTCTTTTCGCCGTTCACCAGTACCTGCTCTATAACAACATCTCCAAGCTCGGAAGGCGATGGATCGCTCTCCACGGTATCTTCGCTTACCCGCGTCAGATGTGGAACAGATTGCGTCAAAACACCCAGGAAGGGGCGGTTGGCATTTCCGCCCAAGGCATAACAGATGGCAATACGTGCGCGAATACCCCTCTTTTCAGGAGCCATCCCCACCAGTGTATCAAAGCAGACCAGTGGTATCTCTTTCCATCTCCAGCTGATCATGCCCAGCAGCCAGTCCGGGGTATCGGGCAGCTCCGTGGGTTCACGAAATGCCGCAATTTCTGCCACCGATGCATTCGGTAACAGCAGTTGTCCATAATAGAGGGGCAGCAAAACCGCTCGTACTTCCAGTGGTAGTTGGTTCATCCTTTTACTCCTAGTAGCGCATTGATATCACGCAACAGGTCGATCTCCTGATAGGGCTTGCCCAGATAGCCTTTGACACCCAGCCTGAACGCCAGATTGCGGTGCTTATCCCCCGTTCGGGAGGTGATCATAATGATCGGGATATGATCAAGATGGGGGGAGTTACGCATATGACGCGCCACTTCAAAGCCATCCATACGCGGCATTTCAATATCCAGCAGCATAAGATCCGGGATCTGATCCTGGAGTTTTTCTATCGCATCCACACCATCCTTTGCCGTCATGACGTTCATATCATGCCGTTCCAGCAGGCGGGTGGTCACCTTCCGCACTGTGATGGAGTCATCAACAACCATGATGGTTGGTACGCTAGAGTCCCGCTTCTCCTGCTGCGGCTCTTCCACCCTGACCACAGGCTGCACCACAACGGTACGCACCAGGGCATTCACATCAAGAATCAGCGCAACACGGCCGTCACCCAGAATGGTTCCACCCGTAATCCAGCGTACGGAACTCAGCTGGGGGCCGACCGATTTTACAACAATCTGCCGGTTGCCGATCAAATCATCGACCTGCAACGCGACCCGGTGTTCACCCGAGCGCACCAGCAGCATGGGCAACCATTTTTTCTTCTGCTCAGCCAGGTTTGGCGACAGGGTGCCCAGCATGCTGCCCAGATAGCGCACGACATAATCCCGCTCTGCATAGGAGAAGCTCTCCTGCTCTCCATCGTAATAAGATTGCAGATCGGGCACCGCAATGCGGACTACACCCTCGATACTGGCATGCGGGACGGCATAGATATCATCGCCCATCTGTACCAACAGTGCGTCACTGATCGCCAGGGTAAGCGGTAGCCGGATGGTGAATCGAGTGCCCTGGCCGGGCTCTGATGCAATCTCCAGCGAGCCGTTTATCTGCTTTATTTCGCTGACCACCACATCCATGCCGACGCCACGCCCTGAGATCTGCGTCACCTCATCGACGGTGCTAAACCCAGGCTCCAGGATAAGCTGCATCAAATCACTGTCCGAGATCTCCGCATGGCTGTTTAGCAGCCCTCTCTCTACTGCACGCTGGCGGATACTCTCCAGCTTGAGACCTGCCCCATCATCTGCAACGGTGAGCAGTACATCGGTTCCTTCGCGTACCAGTGACAAGAGAACAACACCGGCTCGCTCCTTGCCCGCCAACACGCGCTCTTCGGGTGATTCGATGCCATGCGACACGGCGTTTCGCAGCAGATGTTCCAGTGGCGAGAGGATACGATCAAGGATGCCACGATCCATTTCACCCTCTGTGCCCTGCACCTCCAGTGAGGCACTCTTGCCCAGCTGGTTGCATGTCTGGCGCACGATGCGGTGCAATCTTGGAATCACTTGTGAGAAGGGCACCATTCGGGTGCGCAGCAGCCCATCCTGTAGATCGGTGGCCACCCGGAACTGCTGCATCAGCAGTGTCTCATTGTCCTTGGCCAACTCCTCCATCAGCTCTTTGATGCTGGAGAGATCATTGACGGTTTCAATCAGGCTGCGCGACAGCTGCTGCATATTTGAGAAGCGATCCAGTTCCAGTGGATCAAACGCTTTCTCCATATTATCCTCATCGGCCTCCTTTTCCCGATCATAGCGAAACAGGATCTGCGCCTCTGTCTCAATCTCGAGATTACGCAGCTGATTGCGCAGACGGTTGACCGTCTGATCCAGCTCGGAGAGATTAAAATTCAGGTCTCCGTTCTGCTGCTCCAGACGCGCACGATAAATGCTCACCTCACCGGCATGATTAACCAGCCGATCCAGCAGTTCAGAGCGTACCCGAATGCGGCTCTTTTGGGGTTGGGACTCTGTGGTTGCGCCGGGTTCTCTTTTGGCATCGACCTGTGGCACCTCCATCTTCTCATCAGGCGTCTCTGGCTCATCCTCATGCCCTTTTTCAGATTCCGCCTCCTCTGGCTGGTCGACTGGCTCTGACAATAGCTCAGACTCGGCCAGCAGCTCAGACCCGGACACCAACCCAGATTCAGATATCAGGCCAGAAGCTGAAAGATCAGCCAGCATGCTGTCATCCCCGGCCAGGCAGATTTCAAGCGTAACAATCAGTTCATCGGCTGCAGTAACGGGGCGACTCTGGTCGGCCTCATCGACCTGCTCCAGCAGGCGGTCTGCCACTTGGAGCGCCAACGCCAGCAGCTCAGGGGATGTCACAACCTGCCCCCCCTCTATCGCCTCCAGCAGCGACTCAAAGGCATGGCTCAAATCACCAATCGGCGCCAGCCCAGATAAACGGGCACCGCCCTTCAGCGTGTGCAGTGTCCGTAGCAGCTCGGCCAGCAAGCGGGAGTTTCCAGGGTCTTGAGTCCACTCCTGAAGTGAGGTCTCAAGAACATCAATCAGCTCTCTCGCCTCTTCAAGAAATATCTCGACCAGCTCTTTATCAACCTCTTCCGGCTCGTCTGTTGCCTCATCCACTGCCGCCACATCATCATGTGTCAGGTTTTCTGCCGGCTCCTCTCTGGCCTCAAGCGCCGCATCATCCTCTAACAGCAGGCTGTCAGCCGCTGCCTCATTTACGGCCAATGGTTCACTCTGAAGATCCATCGACTGCACTTCGTCAATAACCAATGCAGAGCCCTCATCAAGCAGCAGGCTCTCTGTATCCAACGCTTCCGTTAAGATGCTTTCACTGCGGGGCTCTGACAGGGATTGCTCCAGCTCAGACAATACTGAATCTTCATCCAGCAGCAGCCCTTCACTGCTCAGCAAATCCGCTTCTGCATCCTCTTCCTCTAAAATCAAAGATGACTCGTCCAGCTGCAGCAGAGTCTCTTCAGCAGAGAGACCATCCGAGTCCAGGAGCAACCCGGATTCACCACCCAGCTCTAACCCCTCGATATCAATCAGCAACTCTTCTGACGAGAGCAGTTGCGAGGTCGGCCCCTCAAGATCCAGCACATATTGGTGGGCGCGGGTCGCCAGGGGCTGCCAATCGGGTATCTCTGCATCTGTGGCATTGATTGATGCCAAAAGTTTTTTCAGGCATTGAGCGCCTGCAGACATCAGCTCAAGCGCCTGTTTATTGGCTGGCTGATTCACTAAAATCAGTTCATTAACCAGCGCTTCCAGCGCCTTGCTAACCTGTGCAATAGCATCCACTTCTGCCATGTGGGCGCTGCCATGCAGGGTATGAAATGCACGCAAAAGCCGTTCATCAGGATGCGGATGAATATTCATTTCGCATTGATCCAGAAACTCCTGCACAACCGCAAGATGCTCCTGTGTCTCTTTTGCAAATATCTTCAGCAGCTCCGGCTCCATGGATATGGCGGGCGCAGAACCAGACGGCGCCTCTTCACTCTCAAGAGAGAGGCTCTCTGGCAGCAATGGCTCTGGCTGGCTTTCCACCGGCTTCTGCTCTGACAGCGCCATCGCCTTGTCAACCAGGGGCTGCACATCAAACCCTGTCTGCTCTCCGGCCTCTTGCCGACCAATCAGTTCTGGCAGGAGCGCAACGGCTTCATCCAATATGGCAAAGATATGCGAGCTGGGCAGTATGGTTCGATCAATAACCCGGTTAAGCAGATTTTCAATGGCCCAGGCCAGCTCACCAATGTCCATTGCGCCAACCAGCCGCCCACTGCCCTTTAGCGTATGAAATGATCTGCGAAATGTGATCAGGGCATTAGTGTCATCCTGGCATTGGCGCCAGCGGGGCAGGTACTCCTGGATTACCGCCAGCTCTTCTCTCGCCTCTTCTACGAATATGTCAATGATTTCAGAGTCGAGATCATCAAGTGCTGGCTTTGCCGCAGAGGGGAGTGACTCCACTCTCTCCTCGGCAGGCTTCTCTGGCAGGTCAGGCTGCGCCGATTTGCTCCCCGTATCCGCTATATCGGTGATGGCTTCAGAGTGGCGGGCATCGGCGGGCATCGGTTTTTTGTCTTGATTCCACCCCAATGTCTCCAGTGAGTGATGCGCTATTTCAAGAATGGCATCCTGCCCACTGCGCCCTTCAACCACGGCCTCCATGTAATATTCAAGGCTGGTGATGGCATCCGCCAGGGCATTGGTCTGTGCAGTGTCAGGCACGTTGCCCTGGCAGATAAACTGATCATTTATATAGTTGGCCGTAAACTCCAGCAGTTCCGATGCATCGGTCAGCCCCAGCATCTTCAGGGCACCGGCAACCGTGAAGAACCGCTGGGGCACCTCGGCAATCTGATTTTTGTTATCTGGCGACTCAATAAAGGCGGCAATCGACTCCCTTATATGCGCCATATCCAGGCCTGCCTCACTGAATACGGCCTGAACCAGCAGGCTAAATTCACCCTCCTTTTCAGGTGTGATGCCGATCTGTCTGGCTTTTTCTATCGCCGCAGGTGCCGCATACGCCGGAACCAGATTGCTGAGTGAGGTTTCAACAAACAGGATGTCGCCTGCAATCTCCATTAACACCGTCTCATCCGGGATGATGTCGCCTGCAACAATCTCATTGATGCGGTTTGCCTGGCCTTTCATGCGCTCCCGCAGTTCGCCCCGACCGACCATGCCCAGGGTGTCTGCAATCTTGCGCAGCGGTTGTTCCAGCTCTTTGAGCTCTTCCGTATCCTTTGCACTGCTGCGAATAAAGAGATCCAGCTGATCCTTGATATGCAGAAGGTCTGCCTGTATGGCATGGTGCAGCGACTCCAGCAACTCGCGGTTCAGCCCCGAAAGCTCTTCACGCCCGGCTTCAACCTCTTCCGCACTGGGCAGGATGAGCTCCAGTTCAAAGGCGTCCTTTATGGACTGAACCAGCTTGTTTTCTGTCTCTGCCTGGCCAATGTAGTAGAGCAGGTTTTTCTGTAGATCGGTGGCGGCAGTATTTTTCAGCGCCGCCTCGCCATGGTCCATCAACAGCTTGATCTGGCGATCCAGCCGGCCCAGCAGCAACTTGACCGCCGTGCCGGGTTCAATCGCATGCTCTTTCAACGCAACAATGGTACCTCGCGCAATCCTGAAGAGTTGCCTTGCGGTCTTGCTGCCTGCGGACTTTTCCAGCTTGCGGGCTACTTTTTCAAGATGCCCAAGTGCCTTTTCCTGATCCTTGCCCTGATACCAGCCCAACAACCCTTTGTGATAGTCATAGCGCAGACGCCGTGCCAGTTGAGGCAACTGTTCATTGACTAGATCATCGGCTTGATCAAACGCCAGCCTGGACTCCAGTGCCGGGGCAAACAGCGCGACATCAGAGAGCAGATCCGCATCCCTAGCGGCTCGCAGATCATTCATCAGTGGCAGCACGAGTATCGGGATATCGCGGTACCCGGACTGCATTTTTTCAAGATAATCTGGCAGGGTGATCAAGGCGCGCATCAGGGTCTCGGCAGCCTCTGTATGGTGCGAGACCTGATTCTGCTCCAGTGCTCTTGCCGCCAGTTCCATCTCTTCGGCCAGCATGGCGGCGCCAAACAGCTGAACCATCCGCAAGGTGCCGTAGATTTGATGCAGTCGCTCTATGCAGGTTTGAATGGATTCCTGTTCCCCACTCCCCTCCGCATACTCTTCCAGCGCATGACGCGCCTGGGTAATAAGCTCGTCAAGCTCATTTTTAACCCACGGCAGGGTGCTGTATTCTCGGGCGTCGTTCATGCGCACCACATCCTAGAAGCGTGATTATTCCGGTAACCGGAATCCAGATACAGACTGCTGCAACTCATCCGCCGTATCGGCCAGCAGCCCGATAGATGACGCCGTTTGCGCGGTGCCGTCCGAGGTCTGCTTGGTGATCTCCTGGATGATGTTCATGGTCTCATTGATGCGCCCTGCCCCCGCCGATTGCTGCTGTGCAGACTTTGCAATCTCACCCGTCATATCTGCAATGTAGCTGGATACGGTTTCAATCTCTTTCAGCGCCTTACCCGCATCCTCCGCCAGGTTTGCACCCTTCACTACCCCGGTGGTACTGGCTTCCATTGAGCTGACCGCCTCGTTAGTATCGGCCTGAATGGTTCTTACCAGCGCTTCAATCTGCTTGGTTGCATTGCTGGATCGCTCAGCTAGTCGCTGCACCTCATCGGCCACCACGGCAAAGCCACGGCCAGACTCGCCCGCCATCGCAGCCTGCATGGCTGCATTGAGCGCCAGAATGTTGGTCTGATCTGCAATATCCTCAATCAGCTCAACAATGTCACCAATCTCCTGCGAGCTTTCACCCAGCCGTTTGATCCGCTTCGAGGTCTCTTGAATCTGTTCGCGGATGGTGTCCATGCCTTCAATAGTCGAACGCACGGTATTTGCACCCTTGGCTGCAAGGTTTACTGATCGCTGCGCAACCTCTGCTGACTCGGTTGCATTCTTGGACATATCGTCAATGGCCTCCGCCATACTTTGGATGGCGCCCGTGACGGAGGTAATCTCCCCTGCCTGGTGCTCACTGGACTCCGCCAGATGCATGGCGGTGGCACGACTCTCCTGGGCAGAGGAGGAGACCTTGTCTGCCGTGTTGTTAATGGTCATCACCAGATCACGCAGGGCTTCGATGGCATAGTTGATAGAGTCGGCAATGGCACCGGTAATATCCTCTGTTACGGTTGCGGCAACCGTTAGATCGCCGTCCGCCAGATCACCCATCTCATCCAGCAGGCGCAGAATGGCCTGCTGGTTTTTCTCATTTTGTTGCAGACTCGCTGCCTCTCGCTGCTTGGCCTTGGCCAGCAGCACAAAACCCAGCAAAACCAAAAAAACGGCGCCTATGGCACCCAGAAAAACAGGGGTTAGTGCGTCAACCTTATAAGGACCAACCTGGAACCGGCCAGGAGACTGTTTAAACGCATCCACCAGCCGACCACCGGCAACACTCACTGCCTCGGAATCACTAGTCACAGTGCTGGCGGCACTAAGTACGGGCAGCAGGCTGGGGGTGGCATTAATGATCTCTTCGGCGTGATCTTCAAGCGGCACAAAAAGCCGGGTCAGCTCTGCCAGCCTCTTTACCAGCCCTCTGTCTTGAATCTGATCGATACCCAGACGCCTGTTACCTTTGTTCAAGCCGTTGATGATGTTTCCAAACCGATCCACATCCTGCGCAAACTGGTCGATGGCGGTTGTGGCGGCCTCACCGCCCAAAAGCACCTGGCCTGTGCTATTGGCGATACGTTGCGCCAGCATGGGCAGTTCAGATGCGATATAGATCTGCTGAGGTGCCGCCTCCTGTTCAACCAGCTGACTCACAATCGCATCAGTCAGCTTCTGTAGCTTGGGGATGGCTCCTGTAATGTCGTTTACATACTCTCTCACCAGCAGGACGGCATCCTGGCCGGCCAGCACAGCATCTGTATTTGCGCTTAATTTTTGCCATGCTGCCTCCAGCTCGGCCAGCTCAGGTGCCACCTCGGGGGGGTGTGCAGGCAGATCATCCTTTGGCGACCCCTGCTTCAACTCCAGCAGGATCTGGTCAAAACGATCACGCGTTTCGCCCAACCAGCTAAAGGCCTTTTTGTCGCCACTCGATGCGGCCAGGGTATATTTAGCCACCCGCTGAGAGAGCACCCGCTGCTCCATTGAGCGCAGCAGGTATTGCCGGTCGTGGGCATCCCAGGTTGTCACATGAACAAACGCCAGCAGTAATAAAACAATTGAAGCTACAAGAAGCGCCGTTAACAGAATAATGGATGCGTTAGATCCGGAGGCGCTATTTTTTGACGATACTTTCATTCATCTTTCTCCCGAAAGAGTATGGTTTTTTACTTTCAGCATTTTTTGCCGCAGCGCTACGATGCAGCCATTTGAAACTCGCTGCTATCGGCCAACGCAAACATGCTGAATACCGGATAGAGATCTCCAGCATATTCAAATGTTATTTTTACAAACTGCTCAAACAGCCCGGTATCCAATGGTGCATAATCCATCTTGCCCTCCCGAGAAAAGTGCCGCATCCCCATAACCTCCCTTACCAACAGGCCACTAAAGACCCCCTTATGCCTGATGATCAGCACCCGGCAGCGTCGATCCGGAATCACAGGCTTTTCACCCAAAAACAGTTGCAGATCTATGATAGGCAGCAAGCTGCCGCGCACATTGGCCACCCCTTTTACCCATGGGTGCGTACCGGGCACCCGTGTTATCTCCGCTGGGAAATGCAGTATTTCAGCCACCTCATTCAACGGAGCTGCTAAACGCATCTCGCCCAATGCAAAGATCAGACCCTCCCAATACTGGCGCGCATCTTCCTGCTCTGGCAGCGCCGATAACCGGGCAACACTGCGTTGCTCAATATCGCTTAACAGCTGAACAATCTCACGGGGTGTCCTGGCCAGCATCATTTTGTCTGCTTGGGATCTGAAATTAAGTGGGGGGTCTGATACGCCATTTGTGAGCTGTTTTAGCTTTACTGCTGTTGCGCAAGAACTGCTTGAATCTTTGTAAGCAGCTCTTTTGCTGCCACCGGTTTTACAATGTACTCTTTCGCCCCCTGACGCTTCCCCCATGCCTTGTCTGTCTCCTGATCCTTGGTTGTCACCATAATCACAGGGATGCCTTTGGTTTCCGGATCGCGGCTCAACTGCCGTGTTGCCTGAAAGCCGTTCAGGCCCGGCATCACAACATCCATCAGGATTAGATCCGGCTGCCCTCGCTTGGCCTCTGCCACGCCCTTATCCCCATCATCGGCAAGCAGTAGCGTATAGCCCTCTTTTTCAAGCAGGGTTTTCATAATATGTGTCTCGGTCGGAGAGTCATCGACAATGAGGATTGTAGTCATCGTTATTACCTTGGTATCTACAGCCTGTCGGCCGGTTTATTCAATCAACATGCCCGGCATGGGTGCTGATTGCACCCAGCAGCTCTTCCCGGGTAAAGGGTTTGGTGAGGTACTGTTCTGAGCCAACAATTCGGCCTCGCGCCCGGTCAAACAACCCATCCTTGCTTGAAAGCATAATAACGGGGGTGCGTTTGAACTCTTCGTTATGTTTGATTAATGAGCAGGTCTGGTAACCGTCCAGACGCGGCATCATAATGTCTACAAATATAACATCAGGATGACTATCGACAATCTTGGCCAATGCCTCGAAGCCGTCCGTTGCTGTCAGCACCTCACAACCCGCTTTCTTCAGCAGAGTTTCTGCCGTACGCCGAATCGTTTTGCTATCGTCAATGACCATTACCTTTAAGCCAATGATGTTGTTATATTCAGTTGCCACTGATCACCTTGTCAGATAGATGAAATAGAAATTATTGCTCATACATAAAGAGCCATCCCAAGCCAGCGCACAGACCATATCAATTGACGTTGCCAACTGCAACATAACCGTTTGCCCAAGCCTTGTAGTTGATAAAAACCATCGGGAATAAAAACAGATTGAAATACAGAGAGAATCACTTATCCTCTCCAGATCTGCGCAACCTTGGTTAAGATAGTGTAGCAGCCCAACCCTCCAGTAACTGTGACTGTTTTAGCTAAAACAGCAAACTTTAGATCATTCACTGAAATATGAGCACAATGGCACCCCGATCATGAGCATCTCTCTTGGCGTTGTAATGGATCCCATCCAGAACATCACAATAGAAAAAGACAGCACCTTCGCAATGCTGCTGGAGGCCCAAAAACGCGGCTGGGATATCTGGTATATGGAGCAGGGCGGACTTTTTCTTGAGGGTGACCGCAGCTATGGCCAGATGCAGCAGCTTCAGGTCGAAGATGCTTCATCGCACTGGCACAGCCTCTCATCAGCACGTACTGCACCACTCGATGAACTGGATGTAATCCTGATGCGGGTAGATCCCCCTTTTGATATGGAGTACATCTACACCACCTACCTGCTGGAGCAGGCCGAGCAGCGTGGCACCCTTGTTGTCAACCGCCCCCAAAGCCTGCGTGATGCCAATGAAAAGCTCTTTACCGCCCGCTTTCCAGAGTGCTGCGCACCCACCCTGGTAGCACGCAGCCACCGACGTATTCTTGAATTTCTTGAGGTGCACCACGACATCATCCTCAAGCCACTGGGTGGGATGGGGGGCGCATCCATCTTCAGGGTTCGCCTGGGCGACCCCAACACCAATGTCATCCTTGAGACACTAACCCGGCATGGCACTCAGTTCACCATGGCTCAGCAGTTTGTACCTGAGATCAGCGCCGGGGACAAACGCATCCTGATGATTGATGGCGAACCGGTTCCCTATGCGCTGGCGCGCATCCCGAAACCGGGCGAGACCCGCGGCAACCTGGCCGCAGGCGGCACAGGCCGGGGGCAGCCGCTCTCTGAAAATGACTACCGAATCGCCCATGAGGTCGGCCCCGTCCTGCATGAACGCGGCATCCTGTTTGCGGGGCTGGATGTCATCGGCGACTATCTAACTGAAATTAATATTACCAGCCCCACCTGTATTCGAGAGCTGGACAGGCAGTTCAACCTCAACATCAGCGCCACCCTGATGGACTGCATTGAAGAGAAGCTACGCCAGCACGCATGAGCCGTCCTGCCATCATTAGCTCGTTCGACCGTCTGGGTCTCACGCTCTTCTTCGCTGTCTCTTTGCATATCACGCTGATACTTGGTGTCGGCTTTGAGGCCGCCCAGCCCAAACCCCAGGCAGCCGCACGCACGCTGGAGGTGATGGTGGTACATAATGCTCGCAAGCCAAAGGAGCCGGATGAGGCCGATTTTCTTGCCCAGACTGACCAACAAGGTGGTGGCAAGCAGCAGGAGATCACCAAACCAACCATCGAACCCATCCCCCCCAAGCTGCCGGTTCAGCCAGCAAAATCCCCTCTTGAGACAGCTGTTGCACCAGCATCCGCAGCCCCTTTGACAGCAGAACCTGAGCCAACCCCTGAACCAACAGCACCCACACCACAGCCAAGCAAAAAACTGGTCACGAAAAAGGCCTCTAAAACCACGGTTGACTCCGCATCATCACCCAAGCCCCAAGAGGCTGCCAAACCCAAAAAGAGAAAGCGGCTCTCCATTTCACAACTGCTTGCCAGCAGCAACCAGGAGATTAAACGCATCTCGGCAGAGCTGGATCGCAAAACCAAGGCCTACGCCAAACGGCCACGGCGCAAAGCGATCAACGCCAGCACCAAAGAGTACAAATACGCCACCTATCTGGATGCCTGGCGGCGCAAGGTCGAGCGCGTGGGTAATCTCAACTACCCCGATGAGGCCAAGCGAAAAAAACTCTACGGCAATCTGGTACTGCATGTCGCTGTGCGCGCCGACGGCAGCATCGACAGCCTGCGCATACTCCACTCCTCCGGCCACAAGCTGCTGGATGATGCCGCCGTTCGCATCGTCAAACTCGCCGCCCCTTTCGCCCCCTTCCCACCCGACATTCTCAACGAGACCGACATCCTCGACATTACCCGCACCTGGCGCTTTCTCAGCAGCAACCGCCTGGGCTGGAAAAAATAACCCTAACGGAGCACTAGTGCTAGGGAACGCGCACCTGATACTATGAGTTATGAACTTAGAAACCAGCCTCTCGAACCACTTCCTCATCGCCATGCCCGCCTTGCAGGATGCCAATTTCTACCGCACGGTAGCCTACATCTGCGAACATGATGAAGCGGGTGCAATGGGCATCATTATCAACCGCCCACTGGATATAGAGCTGGCGGAGATCCTGGCACAGATGGAGATCAGCCCGGAGACGCCAGAGGCAATCCATCAGCCCATCTTCTCTGGTGGCCCGGTGCAGACAGAGCGCGGCTTCGTGCTCCATCCAGCCGACCAATCCTGGGATGCCACCAACCAGGTTGCACCCGACATCAGCATCACCACCTCAAAAGACATTTTGCACGCCATTGCCGCAGGCAAAGGGCCAGAGCATAGCCTGGTCGCACTCGGCTATGCGGGCTGGGGAGCGGGTCAGCTGGAGAAAGAGCTTGCCGAAAACACTTGGCTGAGTGGCCCGGCCGATGCCCAGATCATCTTTTTACGCCCGCCCGAGCAGCGCTGGCAGGCTGCAGCGCAGCTGCTGGGGGTAGACCTGAACCTGATCTCCGGTCAGGCTGGGCACGCCTGACACCCCTGTTATATTGATATTACTGAATTACCCTTCAAAATGCGGTGCTGTTAAAGAAACAATATATGGAATATCTGACTGATATTTTTTCAACAAAAGCGGAGCAGGCTCGTTTAGTTACTGTTTTAATTTCTGTCATTATTGCAGTATCAATAGTCTTATTGAATCAGCATTTTGCAATTAGAAAAGCCAGGAAAGAACATTTATCTGAAAAAATTGAAGAATTATATAAGGCAATATTAAATTATGAAAAATCTGCAATAGAATTGTCTACAGCAATGAGCAAGATATGGAAGCTTAAAAAAGATGGTGCAAAATCGGAAGAACTTGCTAAGTTGGAAGCGTCGCTTAATGATTTAGTTACTATTGTTCATGAGGAAGTTGATAGGATATCCATGTTTTTTTGGCTTTATTTTTCTAATGTAAATTTCACCACATCAAATTATTTGGTTAGTAGTTGCGTACCTGCCCTTGTTGAGTACAAAGATAACAACGAAAATTGGATAGACCATCATCTAGGATTTGAAGGTGTGTCATCCCGTGCAAGAGAGTTGAAATCCATATGTTTTGATTTAATGAAAAAACATAGAAGATGACATATCAATACAACCATACAAATTCACACCAACCCAATAAAGCGAGTTTGGTTTTTATGTTCTTATCCAATATCATCACGCCGCTTTATTGGTCGGATGGTTTGTGACGTTCAATGGGTACGCTGCTCGGGTTTGATTACGGCACAAAAAAGATCGGCGTCGCTGTCGGCCAGACCATTACCGCCACCGCCACGCCGCTGACCACACTGCTGGCCAGAGCACAAAAACCGAACTGGGATGAGATCAGCAAACTGATTGCAACCTGGCAACCAGAGGCGCTGGTGGTTGGTCTGCCACTTGACCTGGATGACTCAGAGGCCGAAACTGCCCCGCGCGCCCAACGCTTTGTCCGGCAGTTGGAGGGACGCTACCGGCTGCCGGTCTATATGGCCGATGAGAAACTCACCTCAATGATGGCTTTGCAGGAGCTAAAAGGCAGACAAAGAGCGTACGGCGATGCCGACGCCATTGCAGCAAAACTTATACTGGAAACCTGGCTAAGTGAACACTCCCTATAAATCAGCAGCGCAGATTGATGATCTGATCCATCAGATGATCGACCAGCTCAACACCCTACTGGCAGAACGCCAGATCAGCAACCCTCTCATGATCGGCATCCACACCGGCGGAGTCTGGCTGGCAGAGCGGCTGCACCATCAGATGCAGCTGAAAGAGCCACTGGGCACGCTGGATATCGCCTTCTACCGGGATGATTTTACCCGCATCGGCATGAACCCCCAGGTGCGCCCCTCCCACCTGCCCGTCGCGGTCGATGACCGGCACATCATCCTGGTCGATGATGTACTGCAGACCGGACGAACCATCCGCGCCGCGCTGAACGAGATCTTTGACTACGGCCGACCCGCCTCCATCATCCTCGCCACACTCGTGGAGCGCAGTGGCCGGGAGCTGCCAATTGAACCCGATGTGGTGGGCATCTGCCCCGAGCTTGCCCCGGAGAACCACATCACCCTGACCGGCCCGGATCCACTCGGCCTCATTATCAAGGAGAGCAAGCACTCCCCCTCTTGATATTTGGAGTCAACCCCATGATTATCCCCAACCAATCCAACATCCAGCTCGACGCGCAGGGAAGGCTTAAACACTTTCTGACCATTGACGGGCTCAACCAGGAGCTGCTGACCGAGATTCTGGATACCGCAGAGTCCTTTGCCGGGGTATCGGAACGTACCGTCAAAAAGGTGCCGATGCTGCGCGGCAAGATCATCACCAACCTCTTCTTCGAGACCAGCACCCGCACCCGCACCACCTTCGAACTGGCTGCCAAACGGCTCTCTGCCGACGTACTCAGCCTCAACATCAGCGCCTCCTCCACCTCCAAGGGCGAGACCCTGCTGGATACCCTGCGCAACCTCGAAGCGATGCACTGTGACATGTTCGTGGTACGCCACGCCGACAGCGGCGCCGCCCACTTCATTGCACAACATGCAGCACCGCACATCAGCGTGATCAACGCCGGAGATGGCCGCCACGCACACCCCACTCAGGCAATGCTCGACATGTTCACCATCCGCCGCCACAAGGGCGATTTCAGCCCATTGAAGGTGGCTATCGTCGGCGACATCCAGCACTCCCGCGTTGCCCGTTCGCAGATCCTGGCGCTCAACACCCTGGGGGTTGCGGAGGTACGCATCATCGGCCCCGCCACACTGATGCCGGTGCATGCAGAGACCCTGGGGGTGAAGGTATTCCACAGCCTGGAGGAGGGCATTCAGGATGTCGATGTGGTCATCATGCTGCGCCTGCAGCGCGAACGCATGAGCGGCGCACTATTGCCGAGTGAACACGAATATTATCAGCTCTATGGGCTCACCGATAAGCGCCTGGAGGGGGCAAAGCCCGACGCCATTGTGATGCACCCTGGCCCCATCAACCGTGGGGTAGAGATGGACTCCCAGGTGGCTGACGGGCCACGCTCGGTGATCCTGCAACAGGTCAGCTACGGCATCGCCATCCGCATGGCCGTCATGGCGATGGCCATGCAGCGACAGGGGGGCGCACAATGAACCATCCAGCTACCCTCAGCATCCTCAATGGCCATCTGATTGATCCGGCCAACCGCATTGATGAAGCCAGGGATCTGCATATTGCAGATGGCAAGATACTGGCCGTTGGCAGCGCACCGGCAGGGTTTCAGCCCGAACAGACAATAGATGCCAGCGGACTCATCGTATGCCCCGGGCTGGTCGACCTCAGCGCCCGCCTGCGCGAACCGGGACAGGAGCACAAGGCGACCATCGCCAGCGAAACCGCTGCCGCCGCAAAAGGGGGCATCACCACACTCTGCTGCCCACCCGACACCGACCCGGTTATCGACACCCCTGCGGTGGCCGAGATGATCCAGCACAAGGCACAGCAGAGCGCCCTCTGCCGCGTACTGCCCATTGGCGCACTCACCAAAGCGCTTGATGGTGAACATCTGAGCGAAATGGTGGCACTGAAAAAGGCCGGCTGTGTGGTGCTCAGTAATGCCCTGACCCCCATCCGCAACACCCTGATCGAACGCCGGGCGCTGGAGTACGCAGCCACCTTCGGCATCACGGTATTTTTACGTCCGGAAGACCCCCATCTGCGTAACCAGGGCTGCGTGCATGAAGGGGTCGTCGCCGCCCGACTGGGGTTGCCGGGCATACCCGGTGCCGCAGAGGTTGTCGCCATTGCACGTGATCTGGCACTGGCCGAACAGACCGGATGCCAGATCCACTTTTGCCGGCTCTCATGCGGCACCTCTGTTGCAAAGATTCGCCAATGTGCTCTTCCGGTCACCGCAGACGTTGCAGCTCACCAGCTCTTTCTGACAGAGGATGACCTGATTGGCTTTAACAGCAACTGCCACGTCATCCCGCCCCTGCGCAGCCAGAGCGACAGAGAGGCGCTACGCCAAGGCATCGCAGACGGCACCATCAGTGCCATCTGCTCCAGCCACCAGCCACATGAGCTGGATGCAAAAGAGGCGCCCTTCCCCTCTACTGCCCCCGGAATCTCAGGGCTGGAGACCCTGCTGCCGCTGACACTGAAACTGGTTAACGAAGGGGTACTCAGCCTCTCTGATGCCATCGCCCGCATCACCAGTGGGCCGGCAAAGGTCTTGGGGCTGCCACTGGGGCAGCTGGCCATTGGCAGCAGTGCCGACATCTGCCTCTTCAACCCCAGGCAGCGGTGGCAGCTGACAACCGATGAGCTACTCAGCCACGGCCACAACACCCCCTTTCTTGGCTGTGAATTTACCGGGCAGGTCAGCCAGACACTGCTTGCGGGCCGCATCACCTATCGTAGAGAGACAAACCCATCGACATGAATAAACCACACCGCGACACCCTCTTTCTGGAGGATGCGGAGATCCTCTCCCATCAGGCATTCGAAGGCGATCAGCAGATCATCCGGCTACAGGCGCAAGCGTGCGCGACACATGCCCAACCCGGCAGCTTTGTCCATCTGCAATGCGATCCACAGCATCCGCTGCGGCGGCCGCTCTCCATCATGCGCGTCTCACCCAGCAGTGGCTGGGTCGATGTCCTCTACAAAGTGGTTGGCAAAGGCACCCGGCTGCTGGCACAGCGCAAACCTGGCGAGAGCATCAGCCTGCTTGGCCCCATTGGCAAACCCTTTAACGTGGAGTGCAGCCGCCCCCTGCTGATCGGCGGCGGCGTGGGTATGCCACCGATGATCTTTCTGGCGGAACATCTGCGCAGCCAGAAAGATGTCTACCCTTTTGCCATTCTCGGCTCCGAGGTACCTTTTCCATTCCAGTCAGCCCCTTCACAGATCCTGGTCTCCGGCCTGCCCAATGAGGTGATTGCCGCACAGCCACTGCTGGACAGCTGGAATATTCCCAGCCGCCTGGCCAGCCTGCAGGGCTATCCCGGTTGCTTTGAAGGTTATGCGACGGATCTGGCTCGCCATTGGCTGAAATCACTGGATGAGAATATTCGCGCAGAGATCGCAATCTTCAGCTGCGGCCCTCACCCCATGCTTGAGGCTGTCGCCGCACTGGCCGCTGAATTTGAGCTGCCCTGCCAGGTCTCGCTGGAGGAGTTCATGGCTTGTGGTGTTGGCGGATGCGCAGGCTGTGTCGTGCCGGTTGAAACAGATTCTGGAAAAGTGATGCAGCGCGTCTGCGTGGATGGGCCGGTATTTGATGCGCGGCAGGTTTTTTGATTTAGCAGCCCGATTACTAACCTGTCTTCCGATTTCACTGACAATAATGCTTGAAAAAACAGACGGTTATTCTGTGCAAAGCGCCTCTTATGGCACTACAGATTAAACGGTTTTGTTTTTTGGGAAATCAGACCACCGTTTTTTGAGCGGAGCCCGGCTGTGAAGAGATGCCCAAGGCGTTATAAACCACCTTCTGGTGCAGCTCTGCACGCGCGGTCTTGCGGATTTGTGGTTGCTGGCCCTCTTCACAGGATAAGCTCACGGTAATGCGCTGCTGGTTTATCGCTCAGTGATCATCACCACCACCAAGAACCTCACCGATTGGGGTGAGTTCTTTATTGACGACAATGTGACTGTGCCCATTGTGGATCGGCTGATCCATCATTCACACATCTTTATTTTGGGAGGGGAGCGTTATCGACTGAAAGCCAAGCGAGCAAAGTGATTCATGCCCCAGGTCGGTCAATTTTATTGGCCGAAAGGGGGCAGATTTGTTGGCCATTGACACTGGGCTATCTCCTTCAAAGAAGGTTCTGTTAAACACATCTACTTCATCGCAGAGACCAAAGGCTCAATGTCCACGATGGATCTGCGTGCTATTGAAGAAAAGAAAATCGATTGTGCCCGTAAATTCTTTGATGAGATCAATCAAAAAATTGATTCAAAACAGGTTAAGTATGACGTTGTTACCAGCTACGGAAAGTTGATGGAGATTGTAAGGATGTAGAGTTAGATAGGAAGGGGCTGTTGGTTTTTCAGCATGCGGGCTAGTATGTTTGAACCTGGTACTGAAAATTTTGAGACCGTGATGGTCGTTGAAGTTGTTTAGGAGATCATTGTGCGAATTGAGACGATACGTCTGAAAAACTTTAAGGCGTTTAAAGATGTTGAGATGAAAGATATCCCTAGCTTCTGCATAGTAGTGGGAGCCAATGGTACGGGTAAATCCACCTTATTTGATGTGTTTGGTTTTTTAAAGGATTGTTTAACTTACAACATCAGAAAAGCCTTGCAGGGACGAGGAGGCTTTAATGAAGTTCTAAGCCGAGGTGCAGAAGTACGACAGATTGAGATTGAGATTCAGTTTCGCCTGGATATTGCAGGCACTGAGCGCCTTGTGACTTATCAATTATGTATCGGAGAGAGCAACGGTCAACCTGTAGTGAAGCGGGAGATTCTTCGTTATAAACGTGGTGCTTATGGATCACCGTACCATTTTCTTGATTTCTCTATGGGTAATGGTTACGCCATTATCAATGAAGAAGATTTTAATATTGAAGATAAACATTTGGAACGAGAGGAGGTCACCCTCGATTCACCTGATTTGCTGGGCATTAAAGGTCTAGGGCAGTTCTCACGCTTCAAAGCTGCCAGTGCCTTTCGTCAGCTGATCGAAAACTGGCAGGTATCAGATTTTCATATCAACCTTGCACGAGGTGCCAAGGATGCGGCAGGTTATGATGAGCATCTTTCCGTCACAGGGGATAACCTGCAATTGGTTGCCCGAAATATTAAAGACCATCACCCGGATCTCTTCGAAGAGATCAAAGTGGCAATGAAGAGACGAGTACCGGGTATCAGTGATATTACTACCAAAGATACGGAAGATGGACGACTGTTGCTCTCTTTTCAGGATGGAGCATTTACCGATCCATTTATTGATCGTTATGTCTCCGACGGCACAATCAAGATGTTTGCGTATTTGGTTTTGCTGTATGACCCAAAACCTCACCCTCTACTGTGTGTCGAGGAGCCTGAGAACCAGCTTTATCCCAAGCTCCTTTGGGAGCTGGCAGAAGAGTTTCGTAGCTATGCTCATCGAGGGGGACAGGTTTTTGTTTCGAGCCATTCACCAGACTTCCTTAATGCGACTCATTTGGAAGAGGTGTTCTGGCTAGCAAAAACAGAGGGGTACACTACGGTTAAACGAGCCAGTCATGACCAGCAGTTGTCAGCCTACATGGCTGAGGGAGATCAAATGGGCTATCTGTGGAAAGAAGGGTTTTTCTCTGGGATAGATCCATAATGATGCAGTTGGTGTTTTTTCTAGAGGGGCCATCAGAAGAGGCTCTGCTGAGTGGCATGTTGCCAGAACTTTTACCTCATGATGTGAAACCACGCTATGTGGTGTTTGAGGGAAAACAAGATCTGGAAAAACGCCTGGTGAAGCGTATGCGAGGCTGGTGTATGCCTGATACTTGCTTTGTGGTGTTGCGTGACAAGGATGCGGGTGATTGCATGATAATAAAAGAGCGTTTGCAGGCACTTTGTAATGAGGCCGGTCATCATCGTGCTCTGGTTCGTATTGCCTGTCATGAGATAGAGAGCTGGTATCTGGGTGACTTGTCAGCGGTTGAACAGGGTTTGAGTATTACCGGTATTGCGAGGCATCAGAAAAAGGCAAAATTCAGAGACCCTGATCGGTTAGCTAATGCCGCCAAAGAGTTAACTGCTATCACAAAGGGGCGCTATCAGAAATTGAGCGGTTCCAGACAAATTGGCCGCTGTATCTCTTTAGAGGGAAACAAATCAACCAGCTTTAATCTATTTATCTCAGGTATTCAACGTGTTATCAGTGAGGCTGGGCATATCTAAGCACCATGAAAATTCTCCACACCTCTGACTGGCATATAGGACGGACTTTATACGGCAGAAAGCGTTACGAGGAGTTTGAGGCGTTTCTGACCTGGCTGGCGGAGACAATCCAGAAGAATGATGTCGATGCACTGCTGGTAGCGGGCGATATTTTCGACACCAGCGCCCCAAGCAACCATGCCCAGGAACTCTATTACCGCTTCTTGTGCCGCGTTGCGACCTCTTCCTGTCGTCATGTTGTGGTGATTGCAG
>JAKISI010000040.1 GCA_021648685.1 Candidatus Polarisedimenticolaceae bacterium | reverse complement strand
AACTATTCGCCCTCTCGCAGCCAGTCGGTTGCGGATGAATTGCTGGATGGCTTTGAAGGCCACCTGCAAAGTGATGGTTACCAGGTCTATGCGAACTTTGCCGCTGCCAATGAAAAAGTCACTCTAGTGGGTTGCTGGTCACATGCCCGACGAAAATTTGAAAAGGCGGTCAAGGCTCAAGGCAAAGGCAAAACCAAGGCAGGCATGGCGATGCAGGGATTGAGCTATATCAGGGCGCTTTACCGAATTGAAGAGAAGATCAAAGCCTGCGCTCCAGAGCAGCGATATAGCATACGGCAAAGTGAAGCCAAGCCGATCCTGGATAAGATACGTGCCTGGTTGGATAAGGCGATTACCAAACCTCCCGTCAGCTCAAGTGTCGGTACAGCACTGAACTACCTGAACAACCAATGGAGCGCGCTCGTCTGTTACATTGATGATGGGCGATTGCGGATCGATAACAATCATACTGAAAATGCAATCCGGCCCTTTGTGGTGGGGCGAAAAAATTGGTTATTCTCAGATACACCAAAGGGTGCTCATGCATCAGCCGCGCTATACAGCATAATAGAGACCGCCAAGGCAAATAACCTGGAGCCCTATCGTTATCTTCGCTATATTTTTAAAGAGCTTCCGAAGGCAGAGTCAGTTGAACAATTTGAAGCCCTGCTGCCATGGAATGTTGATAAAGATAAGATTAACAGTGACTCAATACATTGAGTAGATGGGGTCTATGGGGCGCTTGCAGATCAACCGCAAACCTTGTTGCAGTGATCGATCTCGAACTCCAGTGTTGAATGAATGATGGAAAATTGCTCTTTAAGCGCTGTTTTCAGTGCGCTTTTGATCTGCTCTGTTTCACTGAAATTGGCGATGACCACATGGGCCTCCAGGGCGTTTTTATGTTCATCGAGTTGCCAGATGTGGAGATGGTGAATGTTTGAAACGCCTTCAACAGACTCCATAGCAGAGATTACCTCCTTAATAACGATATCTTCTGGTGCACCCTCCATGAGGATGTGAAGGGTTTTGGGCAGCAGCGTTGCAGCCTGATAGAGCACATAACCGGCAATCAGCAGGGTCACTGCTGCGTCTATCCAATACCAGCCATAAAGCAGGATTGCTGCTCCGGCAATAATGACCCCTACCGAAGCCAGGGCATCGGAGACGTTATGCAGAAAGGCTGCCCGGATGTTCATGCTGCGCTTTGACATGCTAAAGGTCAGCATGGCGGTAACCACATCAATCACCAGTGCAATCCCCGCAATAATAACCACCATCCAGCCCTCAATGACCTGTGGCTCAAACAGACGCCATAGCCCCTCATAGACAAGGTAGAGCCCTACCAGCACCAGGGTGACGAGATTGATCAGCGTAGCGATCACCTCGGCCCGTTTATAGCCAAAGGTCTTGAAGTGGTCGGCTGGACGCCTGCCGACCCTGCGTGCCACCCAGGCGATCAGCAACGAGGCGGCATCGCTGAAATTGTGCAGGGCATCGGCAATCAGGGCGAGGCTGCCGGAGAGGATGCCGCCGACCACCTGTGCCAGCGTCAGCAGCATATTGACGGCAATGGCGACAAGAAGCCGCCGATCATCCATTGTATCCAGATCGTGATGGTGGTCGTGACTCAACTTTATATCACCTCCTTTTCTGATAAGGAAAGTTCAGCCAAGGCCTTTTAGTTGATCTGTAGCGATGATGCTCTCCCTCTCCTTAAGTGGGAGGGTCAGCCGCTTTTTCAGGTTTGTGCAGAGAAAACCACTGAAAGGCTTCATCAGCAGGCATGGGTCTGGCAAAGAGATACCCCTGTGCCTGATCGCATCCCAGGCGTGCCAACACTTCACGGCATGAATCAGTCTCCACCCCTTCAGCGACTATTTTCATATTCAGCTTGTGCCCCAACAGGATGACGGTCTCAACAATGGCAGCCGCCTCCGGATCATGATCCATCTCCATGACGAAAGAGCGATCAATCTTGATCTCTGAAAAGGGAACCCGGTGAAGTTGCACCAATGAGGAGTAGCCGGTACCAAAGTCATCGATGGAGAGATGAAAGCCCTTCATACGCAGCCGGGTCAGGATATCCAGCGATGTTATCAGCTCCTGCATCAGGGCGGTTTCAGTAACCTCCAAAATTATTTGGGAAGGCTCCAGTCCATGCTTCTCCAGCAGGCCACCTATTTTTTCTGGCAGATCCAGCTCTTTCAGTGTGCTCGCAGACATGTTTACCGCAATCTGCACGGTTAACCCCTGATCACGCCATGAGCAGCACTGCATTATGGCCTGTTCCAGCACAACCCAGGTCAGGTCATTGATCAGGCCATGCTGCTCAGCCATGGGGATAAACAGGTCGGGACTGAGCAAGCCATGAACAGGATGCTGCCAACGCACCAGGGCTTCAAAGGCGGCAATAAAACGGCCGTTGAGTCCAACCTTGGGTTGGTAGTAGAGCAGCAGCTCGCTGTTTACCAACGCCTCACGCAGCTCTTCTACAGGTGGGGATTCAATAGACGCACGCCGGGCAGGGCTTTTGGATGTAATGGAGAGCCCGCTCAGCAGTTGATGAAGATCGTTGTAACGGAAGGGTTTGCTCAAACTGCCGGCAACATCGAGCCCTTGTTCTATTGCCAGTTTCTGTGCTGAATGGAGGACAGCCGGGTCAAATCCGCTGACCAGAATCAGCTGGGCATCACAGCCACCGTTGGCCAGAAAACGGATCACCTCAACGCCATCAACCCCCGGCATCATGAGATCCAGCACAATAACATCCGCAGATGTGTATTGATCCTTGAAAAGGGCAGCGCTGTTAAACTGCTCAATATCAAAGCCAACCTGTTCGGCTACCGTGCAGACGAAGCCTGCCAGATCAGGTTCATCATCAACGACTATCAGCAGGGGCTGGCTCATTCCATTATCTTCTCATCAAGTACAATCCGGATCTGCCGCGCCAAATCTGCCTTGCGGTAGGGTTTGCTCAGCAGATGGGCAGAAAAACGGGCCAGGCCGTTATGGGCAATGGTTTTTGAGGTGAAGCCCGAGGTCAGCAGTACCTTCAGCCCCGGTCTTTGCTGCGTCGCCTGCTGTGCCAGTTCATAACCATTCATCCCGCCGGGCATGACTACATCACTGAACAGCAAATCAATCTGCTCATCTTCTTCCAGTATAGCCAATGCCTGCCGGGTATTCCCGGCAAGACGGGTACGGTAGCCCAGGTCGCTCAAATAGTGATCGGCCAGTTGCAGCAGATCAGCTTCATCATCGACGATCAGGATGGTTTCGCTGCCAGTGGGCAGCTCGGCCTCATGGATATTTTCAATCGTGGCAGCTGATTTGGAGACCTTGGTGCGCGGCAGATAGAGGCGCACTGTGGTACCCACACCCGGTTCCGAGTAAATCTTTATGTTGCCGCCATAGCGCTTTGCAAAACCGTACACCATAGCCATGCCAAGGCCGGTACCCTTGCCTTTGGGCTTGGTGGTGAAAAATGGCTCGAAGAGATGCTCCAGGGTCTCCTTGTCCATGCCGCTGCCTGTGTCACTTAACATCAATTGCAGATAATCTCCCGGCTCAATCCCAGGGTTGCAGGCAATATAGCCTGCATCCAGATATTTGTTGCTGGTCTCGATCAGGAGCTTGCCACCATCTGGCATGGCATCACGGGCGTTGATTACCAGATTCAGGATGGCATCCTGGAATTCACCTGGGTCAATCTCGGTCTGCCACAGCTTGTCAGTCAGAAAATATTCCACCTCAACCGCAGGTGTGACTGAACGTGCAATCATGGTCTTCAGTTCGTTGAGTGTGGTGTTGAGATCCACCACGCTCTTCTCCTTTGGCTGGTGGCGGGAGAAGGTTAATAACTGCCGGGTCAGATCCATACAGCGCAGGGTGGACTTGATTGCAATGTCCACCCACTGGCGTGGTTTTTCATCGCCTGAAAGATGATTTCTCAGAAAATCAAGATAGCCGATGACCACTCCCAGCTGATTGTTGAAGTCATGCGCAATACCGCCAGAGAGCTGGCCGATGGCATCCATCTTCTGTGAACGGCGCAGAGCCTCTTCCATGCTTACCCGTTCAGTAACATCTTGCACCGTGCCCACAGAGCGTATCGGATTGCCATCTGCATCATAAAAGGTCTTGCCACGCTCCTGAACATGCTTGGTGGTGCCATCTGATATCTGTATGCGGTGATCAATGCGGTAGGGTGTCTTGTTCTCGACCGACTCCATGTAGGCGGTATTCACCTGCTCTCGGTCATCTGGGTGGATGATCTCCAAAAAACGCTTATAGGATGCGTTGAATTTTTGCGGGTCAATCTCAAAAATACGGTAGATCTCATCTGACCAGAGCAGTTGGTTCGTTGTCAGATTCAGCTCCCAGCTGCCAACGTGAGCCATCTGCTGTGCATCGGCCAGGCGCTGCCTGCTCTGCTGCAATGCCTCTTCTGACCGCAACCGTTCCAGTTCAGCTGCGGCACGGGCGGCAAAAAGCTGTAGCATGGTTCCCACCTGATTGGTGTTTTCCATGGGTTTGTCGTCCATCACCACAATCACCCCAATGGGGTTATTATTACTATCCACCAGCGGCACACCAACGTAGCTTTGCACGTCCATTTCAACCAGCAGATGATCATCAGGAAACAACTGCTGGATGTCACGAGGATAGGCCTGGATGCTGTCGTAGGAGCCATTCACAACATGTTCGCAGGGGGTGTTCAGTAATTCATAGCTCACGTTATCAGCAATCTCTCCATGGATGCAGAGGGTAACGGTATCGATAATGTCTGACTTTTGCTGGTTCAGCAGCCCAATAAAGGTGTACTTGGTGCCAAACAGCCTTGCCAGATGCACCGTCAGCGATTGGAAGAATTGTTCGCCGGTCTTGGCGGATACGCCTATGGTGATGTTGCGTATGGCCTCCTCAGTGCGCTTGCGCTCGGTAATGTCTTCAACGCTGGACAAAATCAGCTGCTCTTCATCCTTTTCCAGCAGCAGCCCTTGCAGGCGTACCGGCACCCGATGTCCGTCCTTGTGGATATACTCTTTTTCATAGGAGTCGTAGTGGCCCGTTTTCTTCAGGCTTTCCAGTTGGTGCTGTTCATCTGTGGCGTAGCTTTCCGGGGTGATCTCCCAATAAGTCAGTTGCAGGGTCTCCTCGACGCTACGGCCGATAATCCTGGCAAAGGCGGGGTTGATATCCACCAGCTCACCGTTTATACGGCACAGTACCAGCCCGATGGGGGACTGCTCGAACAGCATACGGTTATACTGCTCACTCACCTCCAGTTCGCTGTGCAAAGGCTTTAGCAGGGTGCGCCGCAACACCCACCAGAGGAATAACTGCAGGATCACAACCAGAACCAGCGGCGTTGCCACCAGCATCATCAGCAGTTGATTCAGACTCTGATAGATTGGCGCCATATCCCACACCATATCCATGCTTACCGGCCCCTGACCGCCGTAGTCGAGATTTCGATTCAGGGAGAGGTGATGTTGTGTGGGCTGGCTGCGGAGATGGTGCGCCAGGACAAAGCCGTTGGCTGTGGTGAGCTTCATCTCCACCAGGTCAGAACGCTCCTGCGCCCAGTGGCCGATAAACTGTTCGACCATAATATAGTCATTCTTGATGAGTGCTTCGGTGATGAGCTTGCCAATCAGCTCCATTTCACGTTCAGCATGTTGGGTGGCATCGCGTATATGCTCATCCCGCTCATAGCGATAGATGGTGCTGCTGGCAATGGTGACAAAGAGGGTGAGAATCAGAAGAAACAGCAGTAACGTGCGCCGTTCATGTCTGCCAAGACGTGCAATCATGGCCGGACACCCTCTGTGACAAGTACATCCAGAATAGTGCGCAAATTACGGTAGTTTGTATCGGCCACCGGCAGCCATGTGGTCATCCCTGGTTTAATATCATTCATAATGACTGCGCCCTGAGGATCATCCTTGAGGGCATATAACGCCTCGCGCAGGGCTTGCCTGAGCTGCTCAGGGAGATTGCTGCGGGTAACAAGCAGATGTTCAGAGAGCATCGGCGTGCTGGCCAAAACCTTCAGGCCGCGAGGCTGGTATTTTTCATACACGGCCTCTTTCACCGCACCTGCATCGAAATCCCCCGCCAATACCGCGAGGGCAACATTGTCATGGGAACCCAGAAAGCGATACCCAGCCAGTTGATCAACCGCTACCCCAGCCCTGCGCAACATGTAGCGCGGCACCAGATGACTCATGGTGGAGGCGACTTCACCAAACGCAAAGCGTCTGCCCAGCAGCTCTGTCAGTGAGCTGATGCTGCTCTCCTGGCGTACTACAATCTTGCCCTGAAAGGAGGGGCTGCCGTGGATAGCCTGACGCGCCAGCAGCGGTTTTTTGCCATAGCGCGCCACCAGTTTCACATAGGAGGCCGGCCCCATGTAGGCAATATCCAGCTTACCTTCGCCAATCAACTGGATGTGGGTACGATAATCCTTGGATATTTTGACCGTAATGGCTCGGCCTGTTTTGCGGGAGAGATAAGAGGCCAGTGGCTTATAAGCCTCCATCAGTCTTGCTGCTGATGTGTACGGATGCACCCCCAGGATGAGGGGTGGCGGTTCTGTTTTGAGGTTGGCTGCCAGGGAGTGCGAGGGGGCAACAAGCATCAGCATGCAGCCCAGTATCAGTAACAGCGCGCCGCAAACAGTTTTTGTTTTCGGAAGTGGGACTTTGGTCCCGCTAGGGTTACCAGCGCCCTGCGGGACTAAAGTCCCACTTCCTGCTTTTTTGTTTGATGGGAGATAGATGCTGCGCAGTGGCCAACTCATATCGTTTACGCCAGATTTATCTTGCAATAGGGTTTGCTGAGCAAATGAGTAAAAATGAGCCAAGCCGCTTTCTACAATTGTTGTTGAAGACGAGCAGAAGGTCAACAACAACGCTTTTAATGCTCTACCAACTTATTGCTCATTCGCTTCAATGGAAGCAGGAAGTGGAAGCAGCAGCCACCCCCCTCTTTTCTGTTCTCAACCCAGATTTTGCCATTGTGAGCATCCATGATCTCTTTGCAGATGGCCAGGCCAAGGCCTGTGCCTCCTGCGCCGGTGTTGCTCTTGCTGCTCTGGATAAATTTGCCGAAGATGCTATCCAGCTCATCTTCTGGAATGCCAATTCCCTGATCGGCCACGCTTACCTTCAGGGCGGGTACGGTTTCGTCGCCGGCATCTGAAGCCAGGATCTCTTCCTGAGACAAGGTGATATGAATTTCACCGCCGCTTGGGGTGAATTTGATTGCATTGGAGAGCAGGTTTTTTACAACCTGAGCGATCCGTCCTGGGTCGATCAGGATGGTTGTTGGGAAGTCTGGCCGGTGATGGAACAGCTGTATTGAGCGTGATTTCAGCAGGGCGTGCTGCTCCTCGACCAGCTCATCAATGAGTGGACACAAATCAGTCTCAGTAAATGTGTATTGCATCTTGCCCGACTCCAGTTTAGCCAGGTCGAGCAGGTCATTCAGTAGCCGGAGCAGCCGCTTTCCACTGCTGTTGATCCGGTTGAAATATTTGCCCAGCTTCTCAATGGGTGCCTTATCAATGCGGGATTCACCCATCTCAGAAAAACTGAGAATGGCATGCATTGGTGTGCGGAGTTCATGCGACATATTGGCCAGAAATTCTGACTTTGCCTGATTGGCGGCCTCTGCTCTCTCTTTTTCCTGCTCCAGTGCCTGCTGGGTCTTCAAGCGCTCTGAGATGTCCCGCAGATAGGCTGTGAACATCATCTCTTTGCCAACAATGGTGCGCCCCATGGCAATCTCAATGGGAATGATAGTGCCATCGGCACGTTTTGCATCAACTTCATAGCGTTTACCCAGGAACTGATGGTCGGGCATCTTAAGTGCGTTGGAGAACCCTTTGTTATGGGCAGCGATTAACTTTTCCGGGATGATCAGCTCAGTTATCGGCTGCCCGATGGCCTCTTGCTGGCGATATTGAAATATCTGCTCGGCTGCCGGGTTGAAGCTGACCACCCGGCCATGTTCGTCGACCGTGATAATGCCATCCAGCGAGGTATCAATAACGCCGCGATTGATAGCCTGCTGCCGGTTTAGTTCACTGGTCTTCTCTTCAACCATCTCTTCCAGGCGGTGACGATGCTGCTCAAGCTCACGGTTGATGCGCACCCGCTCCTGCAGCAGTTGGTTGAGTGATGTTGCCATCTCACCCAGCTCATCTTTGCCGCTGATATTGATTTTTATTGAAAGGTCGCCTGTCTTGTGTGCCTTTTGCAATAACCTGGCAATGTGGTGGATGCCACTGGAGAGGCGGAAGAGGATGATGTAACCAATCAAAGCCGTTGTGATGATGAGGAGCAGCACGCCCAGGATGGTGTAGATCACCCATCGTCTGCTATCACTTTCCATCTTGGCAAGATAGCCCCGGAGCTCTTCATAGAGCATATTCTGAAAGCCAACAATCAGGTCGATACGCCTGCTGGCCTGTTCAAACCACTGTTGAGGATCGATATTTCCAAACCCCTGCTGCAGGGTGTTGATGGCGGTCTGAGCGGGACCGTCGTCAATGCTGACCAGTTGGTCAAGCTGGCTGAGCAACAGTTTTGATGCTTTATCTGATTTTAGATGGTTTTTTTCAATAAAATCGAGTGTGTCAGCATAGCTTTGAAAGGTTGACTCAATGGTCTGGAGTGCGATGAGTTCATCTTCTGAAAGACCAGGAACCTCCCGGTAATGCTCGATAGCCTGTTTGCACTGCTTGAGGCGCAACTGGAAAAGGTTACGATCTCTCAAGTCGCCCCGAATGATAAAATCCTTGAAATGATGCACCAGTCCGCCATAGCCGATGAGCATCTGGATCTGATTGAGCAGCTCATTTTTCCGCATCTTTTGCAGCGTGTTCTGACGAATCACGTCAATGGTGCTGAAAGATGGTTTTTGCAGAAGCTGGGAGAACCGCTCTCTGTTTCTACTGCTCAGGTGAACCGTCTCAAGATCATGCACGACCCTGGATTGCATCCGGCTGGCAGAGGTCAGCCACTGCAGGATGGGTGCGGTAACCCCTCCAGAGCTGAAGGCCAGCAAGAGCAATCCCCGCTCTTCACCCCCGTACTCCTGTAGCCAGGTCAAGGGCATCAGTTCCTGGCGTTTTTTAGCCAGTATTGCATCATTGATGGTGGTTGATGTGAGTTCAATGTTGTGGATCAGCGGTTCGATCAGCTGGGTGTAGTGTTCAAAAAAAGCGGTGGAGAGTACCAGCGAGTCGACCTCCTCCCGGATGGTGTTGAGGGTTTGAAGCTGGGATCTAAGCCTGTCGATATCCAGCCGGTTATCCATGTGGAGTTTTTTTGAATCAGGCTGGTTGATCAGTGAAAGTATGTTTTTCAGTTCCCGATCTGAGTCCAAACGGTGTTGTCTAAGCTCTTCTTTAAACAGTCTGCCTTGTGAGCCGATGTAGCCGGCAGACATACCTCGTTCAAATTGCAGTTTGGTGATCAGTTTTCGGAATGCGGCAGAGCGGGTCTCTATGGTTTGAGTGTGGCGAATCTCTTGCAGATGTGACCAGTTGTCTGCCACATGCCTGGATGAATAGACGAGTATGACGAGCGTCGGCAGGGTGAGCAGCAGTATCAGCTGGTACTTGAGCCGGATGTTGCTGAAGACGTTGCGCATTGGGAGGTTCCGTGGCCCGTTTGGTCGGCTGATGATTATTTGAGAATGGTGATGCGGACTTCATTGCCGCAGCCCAGATATTCCAGCTGGTCAAAGCTGAGCGTATTGGCCATTGCGATGCCGCGGCCGTGGCTATCGAATGCGCGGTCGGGATTGAATTCAAGGTAGTTTGACCAGTCGAAGCCTGTGCCCTGGTCTTTGATTGTGACGGTGATCTCATTCTCACTCTGCTGGAACAGGAGCTCAGCCCATTTGTCTCTGTTCTCAGGATGTTGCAGCCGCTTCTCGACCTCCTCCCTCCAGCATCCTTTAGCGTTGATCTCGCTCTTCTTATCATAACTGATGCCAAGGTTTCCATGCTCGACAGCGTTGATCATCAACTCGGAAAGGCCTGTGACCACCCGCTCTGCATTGGGACAGGCCTTGGCCAGCATGGTGGCAAGATCATTGGCCTGCTCCAGTGTCTGGAAATTGAAACGGCCAAGCGCCATCAGGCCCAGGGTGCGAGCACTCTGTTCCAGGTCATGTTGCAGTTCAAGGTAGCGTCTGCGCTCACTCTCTGCCGTCTTGACGACCGTCTTCAGCATTGCCTCTTCAAACGGTTTGGTCAGATAGTAGTGCGCCCCGGCTTGCATCCCCTCAAGGATATCCTGCTTGCCGGCGCGCGCCGTCTGCAGGATGACCGGAATGGCAGAGAGCTGGGGGTGCTGCATGATCCGTGACATCACCTCCATGCCGTCCATGCGAGGCATCATGCGGTCGAGCAGTATGATGTCGAATCGGGTAGGCTCCCTCTCCAGCATCTCGATGGCAACGTCTCCATCATCGGCGGTTGTTATCTCGTAGCCGGATTCATCCAGATACTCTTCGATGATGTCACGATTGAAATCATCGTCATCAACGATCAGCAAGCGTAGTGTTTGTCTGTTTAACATGTCGTAATTCCATATCCATGATACTGCTGTCAGCCAGGGGATCTTTGGTACAGACTGGATCTCTGGGTTAAACAGTTGCTTATTTGTTATCGACTGGGGAGAAGGTGACTTTAGGGTTCTTTCTTGATGCCATGCATAGGGCTGATGGAACTTCTGCCTTCACAAACCGGTCATACCCAAAATCTGATCCATATTCTTGCAGATACGACCATTTGCAGGATTCAGGTATAATGCGAACACCTATACTGTTAAGCTGTTTAATTGTTATCGTTTGGAACCAACCTGCACTTCAATGATCCGTCGTCTCATCATCACTTGGCTTGCCATCTCCATCCTGGGTTACGGGACGGTGATTGCTGCCGATGTGCATTATGGCGAACCGCAGGCCAGTCCGATCATGCTTGGGGATTCCGCCAACCCCTCTGATGACCCACACAGCCTGCCGGCCCACGATCAATGTGGCCACGGTTGTTCGCATCTGCTCGGATTGAGTTTTACACCGGCCAAACCCCCAACAGGCAGCAGCCACAGCCCAAAGAGTGCTTATCTGGCTGCCTGGAACTCGCTCCTCAACCCACCCCCCTCACGCCCCCCTAAAGCCTGAACTCTCCCTTGTGTTCTTACTGCCGGCTTGCCGGCGGTAGCCCGTTTTTTTTGAACCTGTGGAACTCTTGCTATGTCGTTCTTTACCTATTTGCGTGCAGGCCTGTGCGCCTGCCTTGTAGCCAGTGCCGCTACGGTCTGGTCATCGAATCTCCTCTCTGAACAGCCCGCTTCATCCGCTGGAGAGCGGGCGGGTCTCAGTCCATTTATAAAGCGGATACTGGATGAAAACCCTGAGATCCAGGCTGCACAGGCTGCCATTGATGCTGCCCGCGCCCGTGCGCAGGGTGCCGGTCTGCCCCTTTACAATCCTGAACTGGCACTGGAGGGCGAAAAGACGGAGTCGGTCGATAATTACGGGATTGGCCTGAGCCAGACCATCGACCTGCATGATAAACGCAGTCTGCAGGAGAGAGCCGCCCAGGCCGGGCTGGAGGCGACCCGCTCTGCACTGGATGCGCTCCGGCAGAGTAAGGCAGTGGAGCTGCTGGATGCCATGGTTCGCATCCTGAACAGTGAAGAGATCACAGCGCTCTCCGAGCAGCGTTTTCAATTGATGGAGCGGTTTCAGCGCCTTGCAGAGCAGCGGCAAAGTGCTGGCGACATACCCTCAATAGAGGTGGAGCTGACACGTATGGCGGTCGCCGAGGCCGCAATGGCGCATGCCCAGGCAGGTGGCGCACTGGTGGAGGCAAAGGGGGACTTTTTTGCCCTTGCCGGAGAGCCGCCGCCTGCACGACTTGGCCTGCCCGCCACCCTTCCCACCCGTCTGCCGGGGGCTCAGGAGAATGAACGACTCGCCAGTGCGCACCCCAATGTCCGACAGGCCCATCTGCTGGCACAGGCAGCGCGGATAGCAATCAATGCCACGGATCGGGATCGAAAGGCCGATCCCACTCTGGGGCTGATGACGGGGCGTGATGATGAGGAGAACTACCTCATGCTCTCACTCTCAATACCGCTACAGCTTCGTAATGATTTTCGCAACCGTGTTGCGGCAGCCCGCAGTGAGGCGCTACAGGCAGAGCGGCAGGCACAGCAGGTCTACCGCACCACCCTGGCGCAGCTGCGAACCGCCCGCGACCAGTATGCCCTGATCTCCAATGCCTGGCAGGTATGGCTCTCACGCGGCCAGAGCAGCCTGAAGCAGCAGTCTGAACTGCTGGAGCGGCTCTGGCAGGCGGGAGAGCTGGAGACCACAGACTACCTGATCCAGCTCCAGCAGGCGCTGGATACCCGCATCGCCGGGGCGAACCTGCATGGCACTCTGTGGTATGCCTGGATCAAATGGCAGGCCGCCACTGGCCAGGTGTTTGAGTGGATTGACAACCCGCTTGTCCGCACCTCGGATAGCGCCGCCACATCCACCTATTGAATAGAAGGAAAACAGCAACATGAACAAAAAAATCACCATACTCCTCTTTTGCGGCCTTCTTCTCTCGCTCTCTGGCTGGACGGTTGCAGGGGAGGGGCACGAACATAACGGTAAGCAGGAACCCGCCCGGCAAGAGCACTCGGGAGAGCAGGATCACGACCATGCCAATGAGGAGGCGCTTGACGATTTCTCAGATATTGATTTTGGGGAAGAGACGCATGATGACCATGGAGAAGAGGGCCATGGAGATCACGGAGATCATGGGGATCATGGAGAAGAGGCAACCGATGCCGAACTGAATGAGACCCAGCGCCGCATGGCGGGCATTGAGACCCTGGTGGTCAAACGGCAGCTGCTGGGTGAGGCGGTTACTGCACCGGGTGAGGTGGTGCTCAACGCCTACCGCACCACCAAGGTGACACCGCGTATTCCAGCTCAGGTAATGAAGCGTCTGGTTCGTCTCGGCGATCATGTCAAAAAGGGTGAGCCATTGGTGATGCTATCCAGCGTCGAGATGGCTGAGGCGCAGGGGGCGTTGCTGGAGGCAGATATTGAGCTGAACCGGGTCAAGAAGCTGGGTCGCAAGGTGGTTTCAGAGCGGCGTTTCACTTCGGCGCAGATCGCCTACCAGCAGGCCTATGCCAAGGTTCGTGCCTATGGCATGACCAACTTGCAGACCAGGCGGCTGCTAAAGCAGGGAGATGCCACCAAGGCCACAGGTGAATTTGCGCTGTTGTCATTTCAGGATGGCACCGTTATCAGTGATGACTTCATTGTGGGCGAGCTTATCGAGCCCGGCACCGTGCTGTTTGAGATCAGTGATGAGTCACTGCTCTGGGTCGAGGCACGTCTGACCCCGGAGGCAGCCGCCAATATCACCGTGGGTGCAGCGGCGAAAATTGATGTTGCTGGAGAGTGGTTGACAGGAAAAGTGGCCCAGGCCAGCCATAAGCTGGATGCAGTCACCCGTACCCTTGCGATGCATATAGAGGTGGCCAACCCGGATGACCGGATTCACCCTGGTGAATTTGTCTCGGTGGTGATTGAGGGCAAGCGGAAACAGTCAGGCATCATTGTGCCTGTGGAGGCGGTTTTGCGCTCTGCGGATGGCGACTGGCAGCTCTTTGTGGAGTCCGCCCCCGGCCGTTTTGAGCCAAAGGAGATCGAGGTGCTGCGCACCGTGGGCGACCGGATGCTGATTCAAGGCATTGAAGAGGGTACCACTATTGTCAGCAAAGGGGCCTTTTTCGTCCAGTCAGAGATGGCCAAGGGCGGCTTTGATCCGCATAACCACTAACCGTAAGGAAAAATACCATGTTGAATCGTCTGATCGACTGGTCAGTGACCAACCGGTTGTTGGTGGTCATTGCCCTGCTGGCGCTCACCGCGTCAGCCACTTTAATTATCCCCCGCCTGAACCTGGATGCCTTTCCGGATGTCACCAATGTGCAGGTCTCCATCAACACCGAGGCTCCGGGGCTGGCCTCGGAAGAGGTTGAACAGCTGATCACCTTCCCCATCGAGGCGGTGATGTATGCACTGCCCGATGTGGAGGAGGTGCGCTCCATCTCCAAGACCGGACTCTCCGGCATCACGGTGGTGTTCAAGGAGGGCAAGGATATCTACTTTGCACGCCAGCTGGTATTTGAGCGGCTGCAATCGGCAAAGGAACTGATCCCGGAAGGGGTGGGTACCCCTGAAATCGGCCCCAACACCTCTGGCCTGGGACAAATCTATCAATACCTGCTATTGGCGGATGCCGACTCCGGCTACGATGCCATGGCACTGCGCAGCCTCAATGACTGGGTGGTGAAACTGCTGCTGATGCCGGTGGAGGGGGTGACCGATGTGCTCGCCTTCGGTGGTGATGTCAGACAGTATCAGGTCAATATCAATCCATCGCGCCTGCTGGCCTACGGTTTGAGCCAGCAGGATGTGGTCGATGCCTTGGAGAATAACAACTCCAATGCCGGTGGCTGGTATATGAATCGCGGTCAGGAGCAGCTGGTGATTCGCGGGGTTGGGTGGCTGAGTCACGATGAACAGGGGTTGGAAGAGCTGCGTCAGATCCCGCTGAAAACGGTGAATGGCACCGTAATCACCGTGGCGCAGGTGGCTAGGGTGGAGCTGGGCAGTGAGATACGTCAGGGGGCGGTCACCATGACCCGCCGGGATGCCCAGGGAAACCCCGAGGTGCTGGGTGAGGTTGTCGCCGGCATTGTGCTGAAGCGTATGGGCGCCAATACCAAAGAGACCATCGATGGCATCAATAGCCGTATTGCACTGATACAGCAGGCGCTGCCCGAGGGTGGGCGCTTTGAGGCCTATTATGATCAGGCCGATCTGATCACCCAGGCAGTAAAGACCGTGGTCGATGCGCTGCTGCTCGCCTTTATCTTTATCGTAGTGGTGCTGGCGCTGTTTCTGATGAACCTGCGTGCCACCTTTCTGGTGCTGATCTCGATCCCCATCTCGATCGGCATTGCGCTGATGATCATGGCCTGGTTCGGGCTCTCCGCCAATCTGATGTCACTGGGGGGCATCGCAGTGGCGATTGGTATGCTGGTGGATGGCTCGGTGGTGATGGTGGACAATATGTTCAAACATCTCTCCCATCCCGATGCGCTGCACGACCCGGAGGTCAAGGCGCGTGTTGGCAGCAAGGATGCCGATCCGCATGATGTGGCGCATGATCGGCATGGTATCGCCCTGCGGCTGCAAGTGGCAGGCAAAGAGGTGGTGCGGCCGATATTTTTCGCAGCGGCGATCATCCTGGTGGTTTTTATGCCGCTGTTCAGCTTTGAAGGGGTAGAGGCAAAGCTGTTTCAACCGATGGCGGTGAGTATCATGCTGGCCATTGTTGCCGCAGTCTTTGTGGCGCTCATTATCGTCCCCGCCCTGGCCAGTTACCTGTTTCAGCGCGGTGTGCGTGAGCGGGAGAGTTTTGTACTGAAGCCGCTGGATATGCTCTACCGATGGGGGCTGAAACTGTCGCTGCGGCAACCGAAACTGGTGGTGGGCTGTGCGGTGATCCTGGTCGGCGCAGCACTGGCCGTAGTGCCCAGGCTCGGTACTGAGTTTGTCCCGGAACTGGAGGAGGGCACCATCAACCTGCGCATCACCCTGGCCCCCTCATCCAGCCTGGAGACCACCCTTGAGGTCGCCCCCAAACTGGAGGCGATGCTGCTGGAGTTCCCTGAAGTCACCTACGCCCTGAGCCGGATTGGCCGTCCGGAGATTGGTGGTGACCCGGAGCCGGTCAACAATATTGAGATCTACATCGGCCTGAAGCCGGTTGCGCAGTGGACCAGCGCAACCAATCGGCAGGCGCTGCAAGGGTTGATGGAGGAGAAGCTGGAGCAGCACCCCGGCCTGCTGTTGAACTTCTCGCAACCGATTGCAACGCGGGTGGATGAGCTGCTCTCCGGTGTCAAGGCACAGCTGGCGATCAAACTCTTCGGCCCCGATCTCAAGGTGTTAGCGGAGCAGGGTCAGGCCATCGAGAAGGTGGTGCAGGGCATTGAGGGCGCCAGGGATGTTGCCATGGAGCAGATATCCGGAGAGGCGCAGATGGTGATCCGACCTGACCGCAAGCAGCTCTCCCGCTACGGTCTGGCGGTGGGTGATGTGATGGCTCTGGTGCGGGATGGGCTGGGTGGTCATGAGGCGGGGCAGATTATCAACGGAAATGAACGCTATGACATCTATGTGCGCATCGACCACCGCTTCCGCAGCAACCCGGATCTCATTGCCGAGCTGCGTCTGCAATCCCCAACCGGCCCCTGGGTGCGCCTGGGTGATGTGGCTCAGGTCAGCATTGAATCAGGCCCGCCGCAGGTGCGCCGGGATGATGTGCAGCGGCGTGTCGTGATCCAGGCCAATGTGCAGGGGCGTGATATGGGCAGCGTGGTGGCCGACATCCGGCAGGCGATTGAGCAGCAGGTAGAGCTGCCGCCAGGCTACTCGGTCGATATTGGTGGCCAGTTCGAAAACCAGCAGCGGGCGCAGAAGCGCCTGAGCATGGTGGTGCCACTCTCACTGGCGCTGATTGCGCTGCTGCTCTACTTCGCCTTCAAATCAGTCGGACAGGCGTTGCTGATCCTGGTCAATGTACCACTGGCCGTCATTGGCGGGGTCTTTTCCCTCTACCTCTCCGGCCAATATCTGTCGGTGCCAAGCTCCATCGGTTTCATCACCCTGTTTGGGGTGGCGGTGCTCAATGGGGTGGTGATGGTGGAGAGCATCAACCAGCGCATTGCGGATGGCTTATCCGTGGATGATGCCATCTTCAACGGCGCAACCTCACGCCTGCGCCCGGTATTGATGACGGCCATCACCTCTGCATTAGGGCTGATTCCGATGATCCTCTCAACCGGTGTTGGGGCAGAGATCCAAAAGCCCCTGGCCACAGTGATCGTTGGTGGATTGATCACTGCCACCTTCCTGACCCTGTTTGTATTACCAACGCTGTTTGCCTGGTTTTCCAAAGGTAAGCTGGACGATATGCGGTAGAGGAGCCGCCTCGTTCCCATGCAGGAGTGTGGGAACGAGGGGCATGACGATGGTTCGTGCAGTAAAATCTATGTTTCTGCAAACCGCCCGTGCTGCAAAAATTGAATAACTGCCCTGGCAGTCTTGCGGGCAAACAGCAGTCCAAAATGGCTGACGCGCTGGGTGCAGGAGTCAGTAGCCCCTGGCAGGTGCGTTTCAGCCACTGAAACCGTGCCATCATTGGGACGCTTCACCCCACCCACAAGCCAGCCCACGCCCATATTCAGGGTGCCGGCAATCACGCCAAGATCACGTCCACCAGCCCACTCTGGGACACCGCCGGTCAGGCCTTGATCAATGCTATGACCCAGCAGCCGTTTCAGACCCGAAAACCTGGTAATGCGCCGTGCCACTGTACTGCCCTGTACTGGAGACCCTAACAGCACAACGCGGCCCGGAGGCAGGTCAGGACTCTGATTGAACAGGTGCATCAGGACAATACCCCCCAGGCTGTGTGCCACCAGATGAATGGTATCTGCTTGCTGATCATGAATGAAATCAGCCAATGCTGCTGCATTGTCTCCAGGAGGAGATTTCAGGGAAGGATATTGAAAGCAAGAGACGCGATAGCCAGCGGACAGTAAACGGCGGCGCAATAAAAACATCTCCAGCCCCGTCAGCCAGATACCGTGAATCAGAATTACCAACTCCTGCTCTCTATCCATGCTCAATTTGCATACCGTGCTTTTCCAATTACTCTGTTTTTTGCGGGAAGGTTTTTAAAATGGTTACAGAGGGGATGGCTTATGCAGGAAAAATCCCTGCACATAGTCGACATTGAGCTTTTTCAGGGCTATCAGGATGTCGTCATTTTCAACAAACTCTGCAATCGTTTTTATATTCATTACATGGCCAATATCATTGATAGCAGAAACCATTGCATGATCGATCTTGTCCTGCACCATATCCTTTACGAAACCGCCATCAATTTTCAGATAGTCGACGGGTAGATTTTTCAGGTAACTGAATGTGGAGACGCCACAGCCAAAATCATCCAGTGAGAAACGGAACCCCTTCTCTTTCAGTACCTCAATAAAAACATTGGCCTTTGTCAGATTGGCCACGGCAACGGTTTCGGTGATCTCAAAACAGATGGCCTCTGGTGGGACACGGAACGCATCGGCCTGCTCACAGATATAATCTATCATGCTCTCATCGCTGATCGTGCTTCCCGACAGGTTGATCGAGAACAGATGATTGCCATGCGCTGAATAGTCACTGCGGTGTCTGGCATAGTGGGTAAACAGGGTGCGAATAACCCAGCGGTCGACTGAAGGCATCAGGTTATAGCGCTCGGCAGCAGGCAGGAAGGCGCCTGGCGGGATAATCTTGCCGTCATCCCCCTGCATGCGAATCAGAATCTCAAAATGCTTTTCAGCATTCTGCACTACATTGGCCGACTGAATCTCTTGCTTATAGAGGATAAAATGATCCTCTTTCAGAGCCTGGGATATCATGGATACCCAATGCATCTCACCGTGACGTTTGGCAAGATCCTCGTCGCTCTCTTCATAGATATGGACACGGTTCCGCCCCAGGTCTTTTGCGGCATAACAGGCCAGATCCGCTGCACTCATGATGCTGCTGATATCTTTGCTCTCCTCATCAACCATCACCAGTCCGATACTGACGCCCAGCTCAAACGGCTTTCCATCCCAGATAAAACGGAAATCCCGTATTGTTTCCAGCAGATCCACACTGACCTTGTGTGCCTTTTTTAATGAGCAGTTATTCAGGATTACGCCAAACTCGTCACCACCCAGGCGGGACAAGGTATCGGTAAGGCGGATCTTGGCGCGTAACAACATGGTCAGCTGTTTGAGCAGCGCATCCCCGGCAACATGGCCACAGGTGTCATTAACCACTTTAAACTGATCCAGATCCAGATAGATAACGGCATGGACAGCACTCTCCTCTTTTGCCCGAAGCAGGGCGTCAATGAGACAGGCCTCGAATTCGCGCCGGTTGAGCAACCCGGTAAGTTCATCATGCTTGGCCTGATGCATGAGCTGCTGGCGCAGTTTGCGCTCTTCACTGACATCCCTGAATGCAAGCACGCTACCGATGACATTGTTGTCGTGATCATGCATCGGGGCTGCGGTATTTATGATCGCAATATGTTTTTCATAGCGATTAATCAGGACATTGTGAATGCCTACACTCTCTGCCACCCCATGGCGCAGACAGAGCATGGCAGGATCCTCCAGTGTCTGCCCGGACAGCTCATCGATGATTGTGTAGAGCTGGTGGGGGAGTTTCCCTTCTGCCTCCCCGCTTTTCCAGCCGGTAAGTTGTTCAGCGATGGGGTTGAGGAAGGTTATCCTGCCTTGGGCATCTGTTGTGATCACAGCTTCCCTGATTGATTGCAAGGTTACCTGTAGCTGCTCCTTCTCCTTATGAAGGGCTTGTTCTATCTGCAGGCGCTCTTGAATATTCTGGTTTAATTTTTTGTTACTCAGTACCAGATCACGGGTTCTCTCATCGACACGCCGTTCCAACTCCAGGGCTGATTGACGAAGTAAGGCCTCCTCCTGTTCAATCCGCTCCATCTGCACCAAAACCTGTGTTCTGAAAAACAGAAAGATTGCCCCGCCCAGGCTAAAGATGGTGAATAGAACCGATGAGACCGTAAACCATAAGTTTTTTTGCGTCTCGTTCAGATAGTCCGTCATATCGAGTCCAAGTTCGACAGTGCCTATGCGGGTGACCCCTCGAAGTATTGTGCGTTTGAACAGCCGGATATTTTCATGCTTTACATTACCCGCCTTGAAATAGGGTCTGCGTTTAGTACCGGCAATCGATAGGTACTTGACCCTCTTGTCCAGCATCATGCTTTTGCCCAACTCTGTAATCAACTCATTTTCAAAATGAAAAAGGTAGTAATCGGTAAGAGAGGCAATATGGTTGAGCTTTTCTGTAGCTTCTTTTTCTATAATGTAGCTGAGTTGCGCCTTGGAATCAGTATAAAACCAATAGTTTACCCCTCCGCCTATCACCAATAAGAGGGCGGCGACCTTGAGCAGAAACTTGACGGATATGCTCTTGCTGGTTTGTTTCGGGTAGCAGTCATGCCCCACAGCAGCTAGTCTGGAATCAGAAATCCCGATTCTTTCAGAATGTTGTGCCATTCTTCACTTTTTGAATACTCCCTCGCGGCTTTTACCACAGGATGATCATTGTTTTTACCATCATAGACCAATCCCAGGTTCACCGTGGAAGAAAAGCCTTCAACTTCAAGAATATACTTCTCATCAAAGTTGGCTTTTGCGCCAAATGAGATGGCATATCGCCCCATCTCAGACTTCAAATAATTGATGACATGGTGATCACGGGTAAAGATACGGTCAAATGCCACAGTGGAAAAAAAAGGATAATCCTTTTTCAGCACATTAAGCAGCGCCTCAGTTGGCTCACGACCAACGAGCTCGATGGGTTTGTCTACACCTCCAACGGCTCTCCAGTTAGTAATCTTTCTGGTAAATATGTTGGCCAGCTGTTGCTCATTGATACGGTTGACGCCTGTCCCCCACCCGACGACTATCGCCAATGGTTTTTTTGCAAGAAACAGATCAAATTTGTTATCCGTTTTTTCAATGTCACTCAGAGGCCGACCAGTTCGGCCAAACAGATGCTCATCGGATGCCTTTATGCCGCCCCGGTGTTTAATCGAGCGCTGCTCGACCGGGAAGCTATAACCGTCAGCGGCAGGTGTTTTTGCGAAATGCTGGAAAAAGAGGGTGGCTACTACTGTTGATGGGCCGGCACCCATGATGGGTTGAACCCCGGTTGCATTAGATAGTGCTGGGAGGGATGACCAAATCAGCCATGATAATAATGAAAGTATTCGCAATCTCATACAGCATCTCGCAATGGATTTTTTAAACACAGGGCACGACAATTGTCTCCCCTTGTCCCTTCTGGTGACGAGCCTGTAGAGAGGATATTCTGAGCCAAAAACATTTAGCCTTCAAGCCTCTACTCCGTGCTTGATTCAAGCCGTTTTGCCACAATGTCCCTACGTTAGGCCAATTGCTCTTTTTAAGGGTAGAATTGTTTGCATGCGTTATCTACTTTTAATCCTCGCCACTTTTATGCTGCCGGCCTGTAGCCAGCCTACACCTGTTCTTGAGCAGATCAAGCAGAGTGGGGAGTTGCTGGTCATTACCCGGAACAGCGCTACCACCTATTATGAAGGTGCCGATGGGTTTACAGGGCTGGAGTATGATCTGGTTCAGCTCTTTGCCAAAGAGCTTGGGGTGACAGCGCGCTTTATTGTCCCTGACAGTTTTACCGAAATCCTGCCTGCCATTAGTCGCAAAGAGGCGCACCTTGCCGCCGCCGGACTGACAGTTACCAAGGCGCGTGAATCGTTGGTACGTTTTGGGCCGGCCTATCAGGAGATCACCCAACAGCTGATCTACCGGGCAGGAACCTACCGCCCCCGAAAGATCACTGACATCATCGGCGGCGTACTGGAGGTTATCGCCGGCAGCAGCCATGAGGAGGAGCTGAACAAGCTCAAGCAGCAGTATCCAGACCTGGAGTGGGAGGCGCGGGATGATGTCGAGAGTGAAGAGCTGCTCTACCTTTTGAAAGAGCAGGTGATCGACTACACCATTGCGGACTCCAACGAGGCTGCGCTCAACCAGCGCTATTACCCGGAGCTAAAACCGGCCATGGATCTGACGGCTCCCCAGCCATTGGCATGGGCCTTTCCCCACTCTGAAGATCCAAGTCTCTACAATGCCGCATTGGCATTTTTTGAAAAGATCAAAAAAGATGGTTCATTGAAGCAGCTGATTGAGCGCCATTATGGGCATGTCGAAAAGCTCAATTTTGTGGATAAGCGCACCTTTAAACGGCACATTGCATCGCGTCTGCCAAAATATAAGGCACTCTTTAAAAAAGCCGCTCAGGAGCATGATCTTGACTGGAAGCTGCTGGCCGCCATTGGCTATCAGGAGTCACACTGGAACCCGAAGGCAAAATCCCCCACTGGGGTGCGTGGCATTATGATGCTGACCCAGGCGACAGCCAAACAGCTCGGTATAAAAAGCCGACTGGATCCCGCCGAAAGCATCTTTGGTGGGGCGCGGTATATACGCATAGTGGAGAGAAAAATCCCAGAGCGGGTGGAGAACCCTGATCGTCTCTGGATGGCGCTGGCGGGCTATAATATCGGTTTTGGACATCTGGAAGATGCCCGCATTTTAACCCAGAAAAACGGCGGCAACCCGGATAAGTGGGCTGACATAAAACAGACGTTGCCACTGCTGCACAAGAAAAAATGGTACAAAAAGACGCGCCATGGGTATGCGCGGGGGCGCGAGGCGGTATCCTATGTGGACAGCATCCGCAGCTATTATGATATTTTGGTCTGGCTGGAGAAGCAGAACAACCGAGAGCCGGAGATAGAGGATCCTGCCCCACTGAATATTGCCCCGGCCGTGCTGTAAATATTACCGGCGAGCCTTGAAAAAGGCTCTTAGCTGTGCGGCGCAGCGCTCTTCCAGCAGGCCACCTTCACAGGCCACCCGATGATTAAAACGCCCATCTGAAGGGAGCAGATCAAAGACGCTTCCCGCCGCGCCACCTTTGGGGTCATGGGCGGCAAAAACCAGGCGGTCGATACGGGCGTGAATAATAGCGCCCGCGCACATCACACAGGGTTCAAGTGTGGTATAGAGTGTCGAGCCGGGAAGGCGATAGTTGCCCACCCTCTGACCGGCACTGCGCAGGGCTTGAATCTCGGCATGTGCCGTGGGGTCATGGTTGCCGACGGGGGTGTTCCACCCCTCGCCAATGATCTCGTCATCCCGCACCACCACGGCTCCAACCGGTACCTCGTCCTGCGCTGCGGCACGGCTGGCCAGCTCAAAGGCGTGCTGCATGAAGCGTAAATCATGGGCGTTTGGCTTCGGGTTTTGTCTCTCCTTACTCAGCATGCTTATTGCGGGCTACTCCCACTCGATTGTAAACGAGCTGTTTTTGTCCATTACATTCAATGGCTTAATTGTTTGGCTAAGTGATAATACCATGTTCAGGTTTTTTTGCCTGTTGCATTGTATTGAGCGCAAAACGATATCGTAGCGGGCCAACGACTTAAAATGGATGCCGGTTTTTTTGAGTTATTTGATGAACAGCGCAAATCCCCCGGCGTTGATCTGCTGATTCGAGCACAACATAATCGCAACATAGGCGAGGAACCTTTTAAGCTGTTCTCCGCGGTTCGGCAATCACCGGTACAAAGCCGGGTACGTGTCGCTGTACCAAAACAGAGTACACGCCTGAAAAAAAGGGGGCTATGCCATATTGAGTGGGGAATACAGCTATTTTTCATGGGTCTATGCCATATTGAGTGGAAGTTGTATACTTTTTGCCCAATCGACTCTGGGATAGCACTATGAATAGCAGTGAAATATTTGCCCTTGCTCTAGGCTTAAATGGGCCTTGGGAAATCAGCAATGTTGAAATGAAAACATCCGATGATTTAGTGAAGGAGTTACATCTTCACATAGGGCTCAAAGCCGATGCTGTATTTCATGATAAAGATGGTAGTGCTTGCAAAATTCACGACACCAAAGCCAAAAAGTGGCGGCATATGAACTTCTTTGAGCACCATTGCTACATCCACTGCTCCGTACCAAGAATAAGAACAAGGGAAGGGAAAGTGCGGATGGTAGACGTTCCGTGGTCTAGAAAAGGAAGTGGATTTACCCTGCTTTTTGAAGCGATTGCCATGTCACTCATTGAGAATGAAATGCCGATCAATAAGGCGGCAAAGATTTTAGGAGAGCACCCTAATCGTATCTGGCGCATATTCAACTACTGGATCAATATCGCCTATCAAAAAGATGAGCCATCAAGCGTAACCAAGTTAGGGTTTGATGAGACCTCAAGACGTAAGGGGCACAGCTATATCACTGTGGGCGTGGATCTTGACCAGAGGCGTGTTGTTCATGTTGTTAAAGGAAAAGATGCAGCTACAATCAAGGAGATAAAAGATTATCTTGGTAACAAAGGAGTTGAGCCAAACCAGATTACCCAAGCCAGCATTGATCTTTCGCCCACATTCATCTCAGGCATTGCCAAGCACTTTCCAAAAGCTGAAATCACCTTTGATCGATTTCATGTGGTCAAGCTTCTCAATGAGGCGATGGACAGTGTTCGCAAACAAGAGCGCAAAGAACACGATGAGTTAAAAGGACACAAATATACTTTTTTGAAAAACAACTTATCCGATAAGAGGCAGTCTGAGCTTAGTGAGTTAATTACCCTCTATCCAACATTAGGAGAAGCATACAGGCTGAAGGTACTGTTTAATGACCTTTGGGATATGCCAGACAAAAAGAGCGCCACTGCCTTCATTGATCACTGGTTTGAGGAGGTTGAAAAAAGCAAGATCCAACCTTTTATGAAGTTTGCAAAAACAGTGAAGTCGCATCTTTCTGGAATTATCAACTTTGTTGAAACCAGAATAACCAATGCTATTTTAGAGAGTATTAACAGCAAGATTCAGATGGCTAAAAGAAGAGCCAGGGGCTACCGAAATACTGACAACTTCATTAACATGATCTACTTCTTATGCAGCAAGCTGAGGTTCACTTACCCACTCAATATGGCATAGACCCGTAAGTCTTGTGTTGTGCACTCATTGGGTGATGGTCGGTTTTGTCGCTAACCATTATACAGCCAAGGCTTCTTACGTTTTAGAGGTTTCTATCTGGGGATTGGGGCAATTGGTTGCAAGCAACAGCGGACAGTAACATTCTCACATTACGGTTATTTGGGCAAAAATCTACTGTAATAGACAGTGCCATCTCTAGTGAAACATCAAGTTCACTGGGCTTACAGCCTATTCTCAGGCTAAACGATAGCTGAGAGTTGTTGTGGGTAATCAGATAATCTTTTACTCGGGCCCGCATCGGCTCCAGCTCGGTGTCACCGCATCGACCACCGGATTAAGGAGCCTCTACCTCTTCAGTTGCGACGGAAGATCCAGGGTTCAAGCTGATGGCGGTTGAGCAATTTGTAAAACTCGGTGCGGTTACGTCGTGCCAGACGCGCCGCCTGGGTGACATTACCTTCGGTCGTTTGCAGGATGCGTACCAGATAGTTGCGCTCGAAATCTGCCTGCGCCTGAGCCAGGGGAATTATCTCGCCAGTCTTGCCGCGCAGTGCATTGCGGACAAGGCTGGCGGAGATCACCGGTGTCACGGAAAGTACCGTCACCTGCTCCACCACGTTGAGCAGCTGACGGATATTACCGGGCCACGGCGCCGTCATCAGTACCTCCATGGCCTCGGGAGAGAAGGAGTTGGCCACACCCTGCTCTGTCCGCTCACACACCAAGCGTAAAAAATGGTTGACCAGCAGGGGAATATCTTCGCAGCGGTCACACAGAGGTGGAATCTCCAGCATCACCACGTTGAGCCGATAGAAGAGGTCTTCACGAAAGTTGCCTGCCTCAATGGCAGCCTCCAGGTCAGTGTGCGTAGCGGAGACAACGCGTACATCCACCGGAAAGCTGTCGGCGGTGCCCACCGGACGGATCTCGCCATTCTCCAACACCCGCAGCAGTTTGGCCTGGAACTCCATCGGCATGTCACCAATTTCATCCAGGAACAGGGTGCCGTTGTTGGCGGTTTCAAACAGCCCTGTCCGATTACGGTCGGCACCAGTGAAAGCCCCTTTGCGATGGCCAAACAGCTCGGATTCCAACAGAGCCTCGGGGATGGCGGCACAATTGATAGGCACGAATGGGGCATCATGGCGGGGGCTGGCATTATGGATGGCCCGTGCCAGCAGCTCCTTGCCGGTGCCACTGTCACTCTGAATCAGCACACTCACGTCACTTTGGGCGATGCGCTGAGCCTGCGCCAACAACTCTTCCATCATCGCACTTTGGCTGACGATTTCGCGCCGCCAGTGGTTGTGGTCACTCTCCAATCCCCGCTCTTCGCTGGTATAGCCCTGACTGAGAGCAGTTTCGATGGTCTGCAGCAACTCACTACTGTCAAAGGGCTTGGTAAGGTAGCTGAAAACCCCTTTGCGGGTGGCATTCACCGCATCCGGAATGGTGCCGTGGGCGGTGAGCATGATCACCGGCAGAGAGGGAAAGTCTTTGTGCACCGCTTCAAAGAGGGTCTGGCCGTCCATCCCCTCCATACGTAGATCGGTGATGATGAGATGGGGCTGCAAAGTGGCAAGCTGCCCCAGCGCCTGCCGTCCGCTGATGGCGGTTTCGATCTGAAAACCGTTGGCCCGCAACCGCAGTGAGAGCAGTTTGAGCAGGCTGGGGTCGTCATCGACCAGCAGGATTCTGTACCGGCTCATGGGGAGTGTTATTGGTTGAAGGGGTGATGATGGCTTGCTCTTTTTCATTGATACTCTTTTCAATGTTTTTCAATTGTTCCAGTTGGGATTGCAGCGCAGTCAAGTGCTGCAGCAGCTCCCGGGATGCGGCGCGTTCCCGCTTCAGCTTGCGCCTTAGCTCCTGGAGGTGTGTCTGCCGGGTGAGCAGTTGCTTCAACTGACTGTGTAACAGTTGAGCCAGCTGAAGGGATTGCATCTCCATGCTGCCACTCCTGCTAAGCAGGTCGGTGAGCAGGTACAACGCTCTTTCCCGCTCCTTTACAGGAGTGTCCGGCTGGCTCAGCAGCAGCGCCAGCCGTAGCTGGTCGCACCCCTCACGAGTCAGTGACCAGGCCTCGGTGAGGCTTTCCAGCTCCTGTTTGCGATGCCAGCTCTCCATCAACAAAGCCGCTTCATAGTAACCCAAAAGGTCACCGCAGCCGGGGGCGACCGTCGTCTCCGGATCTGGATCTGGAGCTGGAGCTGGATCTGGAGGGCGGAGAGCCGTGCAGCCCACCACAAGCATGGTGGCAATTATCCCTATAGTCAGTTTGTACATACCTTGTTACCCACATTTGGCACCTGCATTATAACCATGGGCAAGATGACTCGGAAGTGCGCCCCCTGCCGGGTTTTTATCAGCTCAATGAATCCACCATGCAGGCGCAGGTAGCGCTCCACGATGGAGAGTCCCAACCCTGTTCCCTGTAAGGGTCCGTGGGATGGCGACTGCCCCTGAAAAAAGGGTTCAAAGATATGAGGCTTATCATCCGGTAAAATCCCCACGCCTTCGTCTACGACATTCAGTACCGCCTTTTGGTTCTCCTGATACAGGCTTATCAGCACCTTGCCGCCTTCGGCGGAGTATTTGATTGCGTTGGAGAGCAGGTTGTCTATCACAATCCGCAACTGCTCCGGCGCACCATTCACCACCGTTGGTTGCAGGCGGGACTCCATAGAAATATTTCGCATCCGCATGGCCAAACGGTGTTTTTCCACCACCTCTGGAACGAGAGCCGCTAAGTCCGCAGACTCGCTGGCAGGAAGCTTATCCTGGGTCAGGGCAAGGTTAAAATTGAGCAGACTCTCCACCTGATGTTGTAGTTGCAAGCTGCTTTCGTGAAGTATCTGCACCACCTCTTGTTGCTCCTGACTCAAAGTGCCGGCGATGCCGTCACGCAGCAGCCCTGCACCCTCGCGAATGGCGGTAAGCGGGGTCTTGAGTTCGTGGGAGACGTGATGCAGAAACAATAGTTTCTGCTCGTCCAACGCCGCCAGCTGACGCCGCAGCCAGTCCAGTTGCTCTCCCAGCTCACGAATGTCTTGGGGTCCGGCGACATCAATGGCCGTACCGAACGCACCCGCGCCCAGCTGGCGTATAGCCGCACTCAAGCGCCGCAGGGGGCGGGAGATGAGTACGCTGAAAACCACCGCGATAAACAGCGCCAGCGGAATGAGTGCCGCCGCCTGCCACAGAAGCAGGCGCTGCACCTGGCTGATCTGTTGATTCATGGCGTGGCTCTCGCGGGCGATCATGCGCGTCACGTCGAAAGGGATGGGCCGCACCAGCTCGGAAAGCCGCTCCGTTTCAGTCAGTTTTTTCTCGTTCTGGGAAGGCTGTCTAGCCGCCTCCTGGAGCTTTTGATGCAGACTTCCTTCCCGTGCCAGTAGCCGCTTCAGCCGCTTAGACAGAGCCGGATCGTGCGACAGAGCCAGTAACCGTTCGATCTCCTGTGCCAGTTGAATCCGTTGGCTTTGGTAACGGGAGAGAATGGCTTCATCCCGCAGCACCATATATTGCCCTGCGCTACGTTCCATACTGAGTGCCTGAGCGGCAATAAGACGCCCCGACTCCACTGCCTGGGTAGAGTCATGTACGGTCTTCTGCATCTGCCCCGCCAGATGATCCACTTGGTACACCGTACTGAGCAGGCCGATGGTCAGAGGTACCGCTACCAGAACAAACCCCAGCAGGGTGAGTTTGAGAATAGTGGTAGGTTTGAATGGCATGCCTGAATTCTGCCAAAGATGCGCTATCAGCACAAACTGTCGCCAGATGGCAACAGGTCAACATTGCCTCTGCTCAGCCAGCTTGGGCGATATTATCTAAAAGTGAGTGTCGCCAACAAGCGACAGAACACAAGGGGGAGTCGGGCATAAAACGGGGAGCAGACGCAGGCAAGTCAATGTATTTTAATAAAAATAATTAATTGGCGCGACAATTGCATTAATCATGCCGACCATGGCGATCCTCGCTGGGTCGCACACTATTAAAATTATTGAGGAGTTTCAAATTATGTCTAAGAAATTGATTGCTGCCGCTGTTGTCGCTCTGTTTGCTGGTACTGCTACCGCCGGTGGTGTTTTCGCTACCCTGGATACCGACATGAACGGTGCCGTTAGCAAAGACGAGGCTTCTGCCATGTCTAGCCTCACTGAGCAGTGGGAAACACTGGATGCTGATGCCAACGGCGAACTGAGTGCCGAGGAGTTTGCCACGTATGCAGCTGAAGAGAAGCCTGCTGCCAAATAGCGGACAAGGGCTCTGATAATCTGATTGCCAGACAGCTATGAGCCGGCCCTGCCCTTGTTGGCGGGGCTTTTTTTGCCTAACTCAAGAAGTTAGGGGTTTCCACAAGAATTGAGACACCCATCATAGTGGGTAGAATGGAGGCTTTTTAAAGTGGCTTGATGACAATGGCCCCCTGATTGCGGTACTTGTCTTAGGCCTAATGCTCTGCAAAACAATAACTTACCGAATTTAGTTATCTAAAGTTTCACACATTTTCCTATGCAACCATGCGTAGTAGTGCGGTGATAAATGAATTTTGTGATGGTTTGCCCGGTCTAGGGCAAACACTAACAAAATCTTTATCGAGAGCGGCTTGGGTGATGAGTTTTCTGACATCCGAAAAGGCAAAGTGCTTTCGATTATTGACAGCGTAACAACGCGTTGGGGTGCGATCAAGACGATCAGCATATATCCATGTAACCGTCGCTGCCATCATACAGAAATTGAGATGATTGGTTACGGCGTGAGGATTCCAGGTTTGGCTTTTTGTACTCCCAATATCCTGTTTGATTTCTTTGAATCCTGACTCAATTTTCCAGCGAGCGCCATAGTACTCAATGATTTGCTCAACAGATAAATTCAAGTCAGTCGTAAACAGAGCAACCCACCGTGATCTGCGATAAACCCAGACAACCCGCACAGCGCATTTAAGAGTTTTCAGCATGACAACTCTGTTGTAAGCCAAGACATCGCGCTGTTTGCCATAGAGATTGACGGAGTAAGTGGTTGTATCATTGATAAATTGTTCTGCAAGTGTCGTAGCATTGCCTAGTTTATCGCCATATTTTTTTGTTCGGCTTCGTTGTTTTTTACACCGTTTAGGCGATAAATCAAACAGGGAGTTGTTGACACGTATATGGCAGTGTTGCCCCATGGTGTTACGCATAGGCTTGAACAACCCGTCATTTCCAAACCAACTATCGGTGACGATCAACATCGGCAAATCACCGAAAATAATGTGTACCTGCTGTGGGATGATCTCCAGCTGTTCGCTGGTCTCTTCACCGATGCGTTTCTTTTCACAGCCACAGCCACAGCTACAGATCTTCTCCTCAGCGCTGAGGTCATGTTCTATCCGCTCCCAGTGTCAGGAAGAAAAAGTATGGTAAGAGAGCGATATTTTTGGTGAAGTCAGACGACAGCACTCTGGGGTAGAGACGTGCATCAACAACCTGGAAGTACGTGGATTAAATCGTTGTTTATCTTATGGGCGAGATGGGTTTGAGCGGCATGTGGCTCTCTCAATCGTTGCCACCAACCTTCATCGCATTGGTTTACTTTTACAGCGCAAAGAGTTGGCACGTGTGCAACGAAATGAACGACGGCAACAGAACCAGCGCTTAACTGCCTGATTCGTTTTCACCCACCGCACTTTTGACATAAATGCCGTACGGCAGGATGGATGCTGGGCAGAATGCTGTAAAACCAGCACAATATCCTCCACTGCTACTGAAATACCCCACAAAACATGCAACTATAACCATGTCGCGAATATGGACATTGGCCTTATCTGAAATCATGGCCTATTTCATAGGTTTTCGGGCGGACACTATATTGTACCTAAATCCTGCAAGCTCAGATTCTCCATACAATAACCAAGTGCTATGGTCTGGTATTGTGCTTTAATATCTTAACTTTTGAGCAAAATCCAGCAATTGCACTTACATAATAATGCTGTTTTGTGTAAATAGCAGGCATTTTATACCCTTTATAGGAAGACAAGCACACGCGATCCTCCTTTATTTAATGGCTATTCAGCGCAAGCTGTTTTTTATTTAAGCCAATGCAAGCCAATCATCCCATGGCTTAGGGTGCAGATGGTTTGCGGGGATCTTTATGTGAACCTGGTTGTTCCCTGTTAATAGTTTGCCTGCAACACAAATCAAATGGACACGTATACTTTCTGGCTCCCATTTTTTGAGTTGAGTATTACCACTGCTTAATGCCATCCAGCGAAGCGTGTTGTAAGCAAGAATCGCACTCTGAAACAAGGCGGCATTGGCAAGAAAATTGTCTGTCCTCATATGAGCGAGCCCCAACTGGCTTTTGGCTTCCTCTATCCAGGT
>JAKISI010000088.1 GCA_021648685.1 Candidatus Polarisedimenticolaceae bacterium | reverse complement strand
CAAGCAATCTTCCGCAGTCGTTTACAAGAAAACTTGCGGTAGAGTAGAATGCTCAGGATAGCCTGCTCGACTATACGGCAATTCAGCACAATCTGGCATTATTGCTGGTTCATGTTTTACCACTATTTTAGGTTTCAAGGTGCCCAATAGCGATGAATACATCGGATAAAAAGCATAATAGCCATACGCCTGACAACTGGGACGAATTCAGGCCTGAGACACTGCTGTTTGCAACAGAGATCTGCATGATGAACCGTGACACAAAAGTCATCGGAGCAGAGGATAACGGTGGTTATGGCTCCCTGGCAGGCACGATTGTTGGGTTCATTATTATGGCTTTACTGCTTGGCCTATTTCAATTCATAGACCAGATTCAGGCACCACCTCAGAATACCTTTAAAGATTATGCACCGTGGAAATCAACACGAATCGCTCCTGTTACCCAGGTTGCTGTTGGCCCGCCAACACCATCCAAACCTGCTGTAGTTGCAGCTCCACCAAAACCACCAGCTCCAAAGCCTGAAGAGATTCAAGAGAGACCAAAAACTGAAGAGGCCACCAAAACTAAAGTAGAGGCAGAAGCAGGAGCTGCCGAAGCAGCCGCCAGGGCCGAACAAGAGGCAAAAGCCGCCGAAGAAGCCGCCAGGGCCGAACAAGAGGCAAAAGCCGCCGAAGAAGCCGCCAGGGCCGAACAAGAGGCAAAAGCCGCCGAAGAAGCCGCCAGGGCCGAGGAGGAGGCAAGAGCTGCTGAAGCGGCCGCCAGGGCTAAAGAAGAGGCAAGGATTAAAGAGGCTGAATTAGCCGCTGCAAACCATAGAGCGGACATCCTCAACACGGTCAAAAGCTGGGCCAAAGCCTGGTCAGATCAAAGGGTCGATGAATACATCGACAGCTATACCGCTGATTTCAAGCCCCAGCAATATAAGAACCGGGAGTATTGGGAAGCGCAACGAAGAAAGCGACTTTCCAAGCCATCCAGCATCAGCATACAGCTGAGCAACATTCAAGTCAGCTTGGCTAAAGATGGCACAGCCACAGCCACCTTTGTCCAGATCTACAAGTCACCAACCTTCTCGGATAACGTAAGAAAAACCCTGATATTAAGGCAGGAATCAGGCGGCTGGAAGATCAGCAGCGAGACATCCAAGAAGCTCTAGGAGCCTGTCCGAGAATAGAAGACCTACTACCCAAAAAGCGAGCACAAGTGCGGAGCAGCCATTTCGGCCAGATTCCTCGATCAAATTCGTTAAATATGGCCTATATTCAGCTCATTTGATCGAAAAATCTGACTCAAAATGACTGCTCCTCGCTATGCTCTCTATTCTCGAACAGCTAAACCTCCGGCTAAAAAAGTAGAGATCAACTTTACCCCTGCAGGCAAAAGAGCCGCATGTGTGAATGAGTCAAATCCCCAATGGGTGGCGTGGATTTGCAGCCCCCGACAGTGCCCAACAGAGAACATTGAACCCGGGCTTTCTAGCGCAACATCTACAAACAGCCTATAATGGCGTGCTTTTATACCTCCCCAATGTTGGGCTGCTAAACTAAGGGTTTGCGGGGCATGCAAAAAACAATAGATATTATAATCAACAGGTTAAAATCAGAAAATGAAGAGTTAATCTCTTTGGCGCTGGATGAGATCGAGCAGCTTTCCGATATAACAGATGGTGACAAAATAGCACTGGCTTCCAGCCTTACCCAGCTGTTTTACCGGGATCATGTTGGCATGTCTGAGATGATCTCTCTGGCTAATCGAGCAGAAAAGCAGATCACCCGCTTTGGTTCCGTAGTCATTCCCTTCCTGATTGATGAATTGGTCAGCGCCGATGCTGAGTCCTGCACACACCTTGGTCGAGCAATTGCCGTAAACGGTGCGGATGCCATCGCCCCACTACTGGATGTCTGGGATAAAAAGCGGACAGATCAATATGCGCTGATTAATCTGACCCAGGCACTGGCCTATTTCCGCATCCCAGAGGTTCTGCAAACCCTGCCAGAGATACTGGTTGCAGCCGAATCAGATAACTACCAGCTCAGCTCCAATGCTATCAACGCCATGGGTAAGCTGGTTGTACGCATTGACCCCAATCTGTTTGATGAACCCCTCAGACAGCAGATGTTTGATATCAGTTTTGCCCGTCTCTGTGACAGCCGCTCACTGGTTCGCATGCAGGCAGCCAGAACACTGGGCAAGCTGATGGAAAAAGGGCTATTGACCAATACGCAGAAGGAGCAACTTCGAACCGCTTATTGCGCCATTGTTGGCAAAAATGGATGCAACAATTGGGATGATGCCTATATCGTACGCCACGAAGCAAAATGTTATCTGCCACTACTGAAAACCACCCCCACCTCTGTCGCCCACTATCAGCAGAGCTTCAAAATCATATCCAAAAGAAATCTCTGCGAAAACACCTTCCACTATGTGATCGAAGCGCCACTCATTGCACGTAAACTACAAGCCGGGCAGTTCATTATCATTCGGCCTCATGAACTCAGTGAGCGCATTCCGCTCTCCATCTGCGGTTGGGACAGGGATGAAGGCCAGATCGAAGTAATCATCATGTCCGCAGGGAAGACCACGGTTGAGATGAACGAGATGGAGGTGGGTGACTGCTTTAAAGATATTGTTGGCCCATTGGGCGAGCGCTCTCACGTTAGACATTATCGGGGAACCTGTGTAGTGATTGGCGGTGGTTTTGGCACCGGAGCCATCATCCCCACTGCACGCGATCTCAAAGCACTGGGCAGCCGGGTTATAGGCGTGGTTGGTGCACGCAGCAAAGATCTGCTTATTATGATTGATGAACTGGAGGCCGCCTGTGATGAGGTCATTCTCACCACCAATGACGGCTCAGCCGGCATCCAGGGCTTTGTCACCCATGCGCTGGAACAGATCATTAAAGATGAAAAACGTGTAAGTCACGTACTGGCCATCGGCCCTGTCCCAATGATGCAGGCCGTATGCGAGCTGACCCGCCCGATTTGCATCGAAACAATGGTCTCTCTCAATGCCCTGATGGTGGACGGAACGGGCATGTGTGGTGCCTGTCGCGTATCTATTGATGGGGAAACCAAATTTGCCTGTTTTCACGGGCCAGATTTTGATGGGCACAAAGTGGATTTCGATCAGCTGACAAAAAGGCAAAAAATGTTTGTTGCAGAAGAGAAGCAAGCCCTGGAAACACTATAGGAAAGCTAGATGTCCGAAAAGTCCGCCAAGAAATCTACGGAACTTAGTAACAAGCAGAGAATGGCGCTCTCCTTTCAGGAGATGTCACTGCTTGCCCCGGAAGAGCGCATTAAAAACTTTGAAGAGGTTCCGGTAGGTTACTCACTTGAAGAGGCCATAACAGAAGCCAAGCGCTGCATCCAATGTAAAAAACCAGATTGTGTCGATGGCTGCCCGGTCGGCATTGATATCCCCGCCTTTATCAAACTCATCGAAAACGGTGATATGGCCGAGGCCGCTAAAAAAATCCGGGAGAAAAACTTTTTGCCCGCAGCCTGTGGACGTGTCTGCCCTCAAGACAAACAGTGCCAGGCCGTCTGCGTGGTGGGTAAGAAAAAGGAGCCAGTGGGCATCGGCAACCTGGAACGCTATGCCGCCGATTATGAGCGCCAGCACAACACACTGGAGCTGCCGGAAATTCCACCATCAACAGGCAAACGCATTGCTATTGTCGGTGCAGGACCAGCAGGGCTGACATGCGCCTATGAACTGTGCATCAGAGGCCATGAAGTTGTCATATTTGAGGCCTTCCACCGTGCGGGTGGTGTGTTGGTCTATGGTATCCCCCGGTTTCGCCTACCTATGGATATTATTGATGAGGATATTGAGTTCCTTGAAAAGATCGGCGTAAAGTTTGTTTACAACATGATTATCGGTAAGATTCTTTCACTCGATGACCTGCTGGAACAGGAGGGGTTTGATGCTGTCTTTGTTGCCTCTGGTGCAGGCCTGCCAAAAATGCTTGATATCCCTGGCGTCAATGCCAACGGCGTCTACTCTGCCAATGAATACCTGACCCGCATATATCTTATGCAGGCAGATAAATTTCCTGAATACAGCACCCCGCTCTATCAAGGGAAAAAAGTGGCCGTTATCGGTGCCGGCAACACTGCTATGGATGTCCTGCGTACCGCAAAACGCCTGGGAGCAGATACCACCTGTTACTACCGCCGCTCGCGTGACGAAGCTCCGGCTCGAACCGAAGAGCTGGAACATGCAGAACAGGAGTTTCTGAACTGGCACTGGCTTGCCAACCCCGTTGAATTTATTGTTGATGAAGATAATTTTGTCAAACAGATCAGATGCGAAAAGATGGAGCTGTCCGACCCTGACACATCCGGCAGACGCAAACCTCTTCCCACTGGCGAATTCTTTACCGAAGATGTGGACACGGTAGTGCTCTCACTGGGTTGTGATGTTAACCCGATGATTCCTGCAACGGACAAAGGGGTAAAAACAAACAAATGGGGCATCATCATCGTGGATGAAGAGAGCTGCCAAACCACCAAGCGGGGCGTATTTGCTGGCGGTGATGCTATTACGGGCGGAGCAACTGTAATCCTTGCCATGGGACAGGCAAAAACAGCTGCAAAAGCTATTGACCAGTATGTACACAACTGATTCTATCTGCTGAACATACGCTACGGATTTATGGGTAATAGGCAGCGCCAGGAGCCTCTCCGAGAATAGGTAAAATTGCGATTTATTAGATGTTAACCTCTTGTAATTCAGGGGGTTAAAAATATTAATGTGCAAAAAGCCGGGTTCTCGGACGATCTGCTAGGAGAGCTGCCATCCATAAATGATGGTGATTCCAATGGTGTAAGCGGCGAGAATAAAGACATTGACAGGGTTCCCAGAAAGCTTTGGAGTTTTTATCTGAGATACATTTAAAGCTGCGAGCCCTACTCCGCTTGCATAAAGAATGATAGAAAACATGCCATGGCTAAACAGGCCTTCAAACAAGAATATAAAAACAATTATTATGCTGTTGTTGTCAAGTGCGAGCCCCGTATATTTTGCTCCATCAG